>NZ_VHLB01000132.1:0-17631 GCF_006547365.1 Myxococcus sp. AB056
GCCCCGCCCTCCCTTGTCAAAAGAGGCTCGGGCATGCCCTGGCCAGCGACCTCCATGGAAAGGAGCCCGCCTTCACCTTCTCGCGCACGCCTTCGTGTTCCGCTAGCTCGTTCCCCACCCGCTCCAGGAGCAGCAGAGGCCAGCTCCTCTCGGCATCCGTGAGGGGCTCGTTCGTCTCCAGGGCCAGCTCCAGGCCGAAGCTCACGGACGGCTCCACGCGGTCCACGAAGAAGTCCAACAGCCCGTCCGTCACCAGCAGGGTGCGAGCCTCGGCGCGGTGGATGACGCGCCAGACTTGGCGCCGAGCGGGCCAGCCACCACCGACGACGATGGGGATGATGACCTCCTCGTCCAGCTTCCCCAGGGTACGCCAGAAGGCTTCGCGGGCCGCGTCCGTCTGGCCCCGAAGCGCCAGGAGCTTCCGGTTGCGTTCGCGCTCCTCCTGACTGATGGCGCTCGGTCCGGTGACCTCCTCGAACCTCGCCCCTGTGACGTGCGCACGCTCCAGCGCATTCTTGATGTTCTCGGACACGATGAGCGCGATGGTCCATCCCCAGGTCCGGGACACCTTCGCGCCACCCACCTTCGTCGGGTCGATTCGCATGCCCGACACACCGCGGTATTTCCCGACCTTCTCAGGCCGCCCATCTTCCGGCTTCCAGTACCGCACCTCCTCCGAGGTGTTGTCATCGATGCACCGGATGGGCTGAGTAGCGACGAGGATGCAGTACGGCTCGAACTGTCCGTCGACGTCAACCGGAAGGAGCTGCACGTCGTCAGGCGCCAGCTCCGCGAAGATGCTCGCAACCCTCTTGTGAACGATGGGAGTGTTCCCAACACCCGCCAGGGAATAATCGAGAGGGCTCCTTGGGCGGTAGATGGGGATCTTGAGTCGCGCTTCAACCTGGACGGGGCATCCAGTCTTGAACTGCCATGGGTCATCAAGCTCCTGGCCCTGCGAATCCGTAGGGTCTCCCAGCAGCCAGCGCCCCTGGAGACTCATGTCATCGGAGAGTTTGTGGAAGTTCCGCAATAAAAGCCGTAGGTTGCATCCCACTTACGGCCAGGTAGCTCACCTGGTTAGAGCGGCGGTCTCATAATCCCGGCCCTGCTCCTCACCTTCTGAACCCTTGGCCGTTCCCCCTATTCTGACTGACCGTGGCAGTTCGCTGACGTACGCACGTCACCGGCCCGGTCCGTACAGAATCCGTACAGAGGGTGGCTTCCCAACATGACTTTGTAACTGCGCCAAGGCCAGTATCCCGCACCTACGGGGACTTGAACCCGTCCGGCGCGACTGCAAGCCAAGCTCACGGCGTAGGCGAACGACCGGGCCCATTGTGGCAACACAGGCCGTACCCGCTGTCGCAGACTAGGCCGTGCCCACCGAAGAGGCTCCTCAGCTGAGCATACCCCCGTCTTGGCTTGAACATGCAAAGCCCTGTCGTGACGCGATGCTTCAAGCAGCCTTGCCGCCCACGGTACGGCCAGCATCCAGCCTGACCCTGCCTAGATGTTGTGGCTCCTACCCAGTAAGGAAGCCCAACATGCTAGGAATAGCAGTTATTCTACTGTCGTTACGCTAATCCACTGCTGTTGTTCTCGTGGTGAGTCCGCATCAAGGGGCGGGATATTCGAATGGCTGCCGTAGCTCCAGAAGCGCCAACTCCATCGGCGCTGCCGCCGAGGCCCTGGAAAAGCGCTTCTTACTCCGACTGGAACGAATGGCTCTTCGCCCACACGTTCGCCAGGAGCATAAGCCCGGAACCGGTAGGGTACGTCCCCGCCTCTCCCGAGGACCTCTGCGTCATCGTAGGCGAGGCTTCCGAGCGTGCGGAGGAGGTGCTGAAGGCCTTCTCGGCAGCCATCGGCAAGGAGCTCGATGAAGAGAAGTGCACTCTTGAGAGCTACTGCCTCAAGTACCGGCGCCACTGTGGCCGCCCCGCCGCGTATTGGAGCCCCGCCAGTGACGAGGAGCCCTACTTCTTCGGCTGTCTGTGGCTGACCTGTCTGGTCGCGTCCGGCTACCCTCCAAAGGAGGGCCAGTTCTACAACCGGATGAAGCTGGTCCTCGGAAGAAGATCGCCCGGTTTCACCTCCAGAGAGTCCGGCAGCTTCGAAGACGTCTGGGAGGATCTCGCCGACTGGACGAAGCGCCATCACAAGCGCTACCGGGAGTTGCTCCTCCCACCACGCGACACGACTTACCGCAAGCACATCGGGCGCTCGTTCTACCTGGCCTTCCCAAACCACGCGGACCGGCTGCGCCTGAGGGCGGCGCTAGAGCGGGCGGATCTCCTCGTCAACGATCCTCCCATCCGGCTCGTACTTGAAGTGCTGCGCCGCTTGAGACAGGACTTCGGCAAGGACTTCCAACAGGAGTTGGACGGCTTCTTCGACAAGTACTTGCACACCGGCCGCGACCCTCGGGATAGCCCCTTTTGGCGTGCAGTGGTACAGCAGGCGAGCGCGCCCAGCCTGGACCGGACGGGCGGAGCCGAGCGCACAGGCCAGTCCACGTTGATGGCCCGCTTCGACCAAGACGACCTGCTTGAGCTCTACATCGCCTGTACCGAGCAGTACCCCGACAAGCATGGCTTCATCCGGGAACCCCTTGGCTTCGAGGCGGGAGAATTCCGCTACCGGCTCGTACCGCAGGCCCCCTCCTCTTCGCAGCGGCTGGCGTTCGATCAGCTGCTCACGGGAACGTCCCGGCGGATCTTCGCGCGCGGGGTCGTGCCGCTGCTGCGGGTCATCTCGGGCGAGTACCGGCTCGCCCAGGGCGAAGAGCTGGCCGAGTGCGAACGCGCCGTTGTCCGCAACGACAGGGTCGAGGCTTTCATCCGGGCGTTCGGAGGGAAAAAAAACCAGTCGGCGCTTCCGGATTGGCAGGAGATCGAGGGCTGCCAGCTGCGCCAATTGGATTCCCTGCCCAGGGGTCTTGAGGACGTCTCCTCGCTCCTGCATACGACGGTGCCCCAGCGGCCTCACTTCGTGGGAGGGATTCGCACCTCGATGGGCGGTTTCTACCGGCTGAACGGCTACCTGCCACGCATCCACGCCCCCGGCGCCGAGAAGGTCGAGGTTGCCACCGCTGGCTTGTGGTTGCCGTGCCAACGCATCATTGACGAGCAGCAGGTCGAGGAGTGGCTCCTTCCTGCGGAGCTCGACCTCGAAGCGTTGCAGAAGCTGCAGGTCGCGGCGACCTGGAAGGTGCACATCGAGGACTATGTCCTGGAGCGCCGGGGCGAGGCGGAGGCCGCCCTGGATGCCTTGAGCATCGCGATCGACCACAAGGGACTGCCGAGTGGAGACTTCTGGCTTGAGACGGCCTCTCGCCGACTTGAGACCCTGCGCGGCCCGGCAGAGGAGGTTCCTCTGGGCTTCACCACCCGGAACAGCACTTGCACCATGGACATGGTGTTCTTCAATGCAACGGCTCGTTGGCTCGGGTCCGGCGTCGGAGAGATGTCTCTCGTGCCGAAGGAGGATTTTCCGTGGCTGGCCTGCGGTCCCAACAACTCCCCGACGATGGTCGTCTTCGTCGGGGACGCGCGAAGGCCGGTCCTGCCGGATGGCGACTTCTCGCCGCTCTCCAAGGACCGGCGCCACTGGAAGAAGGCGTTCTCGGGGGGAGCCAGCTCCGTCTTCGTTCGGGAGGGCTCCGAGTATGTGCCGCTCGACGAGAGGCCCGAGGTACGGGCCATCCACTCCGCCTACGTCGAGGCCGCATGCTCCACTGCCCAGCGGACCGGAAGCGCGTGCACACCGACGGACCTGGACAGATATCTCCAGGAAACGGAACGGGCGAGCGGTGACTACTCCAAGGAAGCCACGCTCCTGCTGGATGTTCTTTCCTCCATCGCGCACACCCGCAGTGGCATTCCCCTGCGTGAGGCCCACGAGCACCTGGCCCGTATCACGGACACGGACGGGCACCACTCGCTGCGCCTCCACCTGCTGCGGGCGCTGGAGGAGATGGGCGCCATCGACACGCTGCCGCGCATGAATGGGCGGCAGAAGCTCGTCGTCGCCCGCAGGCCGCGGCTCGTCGTCTCCCGGAGGGCCAACCGCTTCAGCGCCACCGTCCTGGGCCTGTTACCCCAGAAGATTGCCCTCCTTCTTGAGAAGGAGGGCAAGAACCGCAGCTTGCAGTTGACCTACGCGGCACCGCCCAACCGCTTCCAGCCTCCCATCATCCACCTTGAGGCGAAGAATGGCTCTCTGGAGCCGCTCGTGGCCCTCTCCAGGGAGCTGGCCTTCATCCCGCCCGAGTTCCTGAACTGGCCCGATGTGGCTCAGGTCCCCATGCACTTCACCGTGCGCGACGAGCTTGAGCGAGACACTCCTCCGGAGGTGTACAAACCCGAGGCGGCTTGGTGCTGGAAGACCGGCGCCTTCCTGCGGACACCGGAAGAGCCAGGCGAGATAGGCCTTGAGCGGCGCAGTGATGGCCAGCGCGCGCCCATCTACGTAATCCTGCGGGCGGGAACCCCCGTAAGCTGGAGCTACTCCCGGGCGTGGGCGCTGCTGGATGCCGCGGAAAAAGCGGGGCGGCCTCCCTTCACGCACGATGAGACCGGAGTCCTTGAGACCCTGGCCCATGCCCCCATTCACCTGCCGCTACCGCTGGCCCGCCTGTGCACCGTGGTCGGCACCGGGGCACCCGGCCCCCGCCTCGCCGAGCGTGAGGGCCGCCGCGTCGTCACTTCGTACGTTTATCCGTTCGGAAGAAAGCTCGCCCCCCTGGCTGCACGGGCGGTTCCCGAGTCGTGGATTCAAAGGAAGGTAGAGTGATGCAAGACCCCATTGGAAACTTCGAGCGAATCCGCGAGCTCTACATCAGCTACCTTGATACCGCTTTCCGCATCGGTGACGAGAGTGTGGCCGAGGAGCGGCGCAGGCTGTTGCGCCAGCCCGGCACTTTCTGCACCGAGCCGCTCATCGAAGCCATTCCCAGGTACGAGCCTGCAGAGCTGTCGTTCGACGCTCTCTACTCGGACGCCTCAGCCGACGGACCACTGTCCGGCTTCGACGAGGCGGCGCGGCGCGCCTTCGTCGAGCTGGCGCTCGCGGGGTTGTTCGGCTCAGAGCCGCGGAAGAAGGGAGGGCTGCCGCTGAAGCGGCAAGCGAAGTACTCGCCCTATCGCCACCAAATCCAGATGCTGCACCGGGGTGTCCGGCCCGGCATGCCTGGCGTCGTCACTTCGGGCACGGGCTCGGGCAAGACGGAGTCTTTCATGCTGCCCCTGCTGGCGCGCATCGCCAAGGAGGCCGTCGGCTGGGAAGCCCCCGCCCAGGGCTACCTTGAGCAGCACTGGTGGGTAGATCCCGAGACGGGCCAGCCCTACTCCGAGGAGAAGAACGGTCGGCGCTACCTCAAGCTCCCCAAGCACAAGCGACCCGACGCAAAGAACCCCTTGAACACCGCCTTCGAGAGGCACCGCGCGGGCGAGAAACGCATAGCGGCAGTCCGCGCCCTCGTCCTGTACCCGATGAATGCCCTGGTCGAGGACCAGCTCGTCCGGCTGCGCAAGGCGCTCGACTCGGCCGAGGCGCGCGAGGCCATGCGGGACCACTTCCATGGCAACCACATCTTCTTCGGCCGCTACATCGGTGCCACCGAAGTCACCGGCCATCCAGGCGCCAAGGACACCCCTCGCGGCCTGGATTCCTTCCTCCAGGGAGGCAAGGCCGCCGCGAAGGCGCTGGGGTCCATCAAGATCGAGGGCCACAAACTGGCCGGCGCCAACGGCGATGTGGCGTACGAGGCTCTCTGGATGGATGAGAAGGATCGCCGTGGCCGCCGGATGAACCAGCTCTTCGAGTACATGGCGGGCCTGGAGCGTGGGCAAATTCAGGCCCGGCTCCACGCGCTGGACAGACAGGCCCAGGAGAACCTGCACGCCAGACTTGAGGACCATCGGAAGAAGCACGGCGCCGCTCCCGATGCGGCGGCATTCCTCGCGTACGCGGAGGAACCGGCGGTGGGCAAGCGCTCCCTGTCGAGCCTTCTTGAGGACTACCAGAGGTTTTTCGGGCCCCCGGAAGCGGCGGCGAAACTGCGACTTGAGAAGCTCCAGCTGACGGACAAGGACGCGCACCAGGCCCCCTCGGCCACGGGCGGCGACGACTCTCCTTTCATGTTCCCGTCGGTGGACGGCTCGGAGATGACGAACCGGTGGGACATGCAACTGGAGCCACCGGACATCCTCATCACCAACGTCAGCATGTTGAGCGCCATGCTCAACCGTGAGGTCGAAGAGCCCATCTTCGAGAAGACCCGCAAGTGGCTTGAGCGGGACGATGCGTACTTCTTCCTCGTGCTTGACGAACTTCACTTGCAGCGCGGCGCCGCGGGCACTGAGGTGTCCTTCCTGCTGCGGATGCTGCTTGAGCGGCTGGGCCTCACGCAGAGCGCGAAGCAGCGGAGCAAGATCCGCGTGCTGGCATCAAGCGCATCGCTCCCCGCCGCTCCGCAGGGGGAGGCGGAAAAGAGTTCCCAGTACCTCTGGGACATGTTCGGCCCGTTTGGCCTGCCCCCGGCCGAACGGAGCGAGCAGGAGTCCAAGGACCTGTGGCGCCAAGCCATCGTCTCCGGGCATGAGAGGAAAGGCACCTACGAGCCCACCACCGAGGCCGCGAAGGTACGGCTGGAACCCGAGCCCTTCCGTGATCTGCTCACGGCGCACCAAGTCCCGGGCTGGCGCGATCCCGACGTCCCCCTGGCTCAGCCTCTGTTCGCGAAGGTCCCCGGCGATGTCGAATCCCTTGAGCGCGCATGGAGGCACGTCGGCAAGGCCCTCGGCACCGACATGGACAAACCCCTTCCCCAAGCCATCTCCGCGGCCATCAGGGAAGCGACCAACCGCCTACTGTGGGCGTGCTGGCAGCAGGATGAAAAGCGTTCACGCGCACAGCCCCTAAGCGAATTGGCAGGGAAGCTCTTCGGCCCCCCCACGGGCAAGGCGGGTCACACGGCCACCGAGAACCTGGAAGCCCTGCGCGGACTGCTCTTCATTCGCGGCGCGGCGGATGGGCTTAAGGCGCTCGGCTACCTCCCGGGCCTCGACCTGCCCTCGTTCCGCGTGCACACCTTCTTCCGAAGCATCGAGGGCCTCTACGCCCCGGCTCACAAGGGCCGCGGCTCTCCGAAGACGAAAGAGGACCGGCGGGCCGAGGTGGGCCAGCTCACCATCGAGCAGGCTCACCGCATTGCCATCGAGACGCCTCAGGGCCCCCAGGAACACCGGCTCTTCGAGCTCGTCTACTGCGAGTGCTGCGGCGAGCTGTTCTTTGGGGGCATGCGGGCCGACATGTCCAGGGGCAGCTACTTGGCCGAGCTGTTGCCCCAGGAGCCAAAGCTTGAGGGACTGCCGGACGATGCCGTCTCTCAGCGCTTCGAGGAACTCTCCTGGAAGCAGTACGCCCTCTTCTGGCCCAATTCCAGGAACCGCCCCGCCGACGAACCTACGGATGCCAAGGACAAGGACAAGGGCCAGTGGCTGAGGGCGGTCCTTGAGCGGGAGACGGGGGGCATCCTCAAGCGGGACAAGGTGAAGGACTCGGACCTCGACCCGAACAGGCACCTTGAGGGCTGGTACTTTGAGAGCAGCGGCAACGATGCTGGGCACAAGCGCAACTGGGAGTCCCCGGGCACCAACGTGCCCTACTCCTGCCCCAATTGCCTCACCTCGTACAAGGGGCGACTCGACAGGCGCTACCGCCTGTCTCCTTTGCGGAACTTCCGGGCAGGTTTCGCCAAGACAACACAGTTGCTGGCTACCGAGCTCTTCGACGCGCAACGTATCTCCAACCCGGTGGAGGCTCCCAAACTGGTGTCGTTCTCGGACAGCCGGCAGGACGCGGCCAAGGCCGCGCTCTCCATTGAGAAGAACCACCACCAGGACATCCGCCGCGAGCTACTCGTACGCACGCTCCGGCACCACCTTGAAGGACGCGCCGCGGAGAGAGCCGAGCTTGAGATCGAGTGTGCCTTGCTTGAGCAGTCGGTGGCCGCGGCGCAGGCTTCCATCAAGCTCAAGGACAAACGCGCGAAGGAACTCGCCGAGGCGAAAAGCCGACTGGCGAGCCTGCTTGAGCCGAGCGCGTTGCTCTCGGCCATCATCGGCACCGCCGAGCACGAAAGTCTCACTCCCGATTCGGACGTTCCCACCCTGATCGCGGAGATGGCCCGGTTCGGTGTCCATCCCTACGACGGCGTGGGAGTCGATCGCCCAGCGGGCCAGCCGCCCGGCAGCAGCGTGCCGATGCGCTTTCCGTGGAACCGGCTCCTCGCGCTGGACCCTGCGACCGACAAGATCACCTGGGCGACGTCCGGGAAATCCGACGAGGCGATCGCCATGAGCAACGCCCGCGTCGACCTTGTCACCGCCGTCCACCGGATCATGACGGACGTCGTCTTCAGCAAGACATACTTCTCGCTTGAGGAGTCGGGGCTGGGCTACGTGACGGTAGCGATCCAGCGGCTGCCAGGCTCGGACGAGCAGAAGCAGCGGCGGGCCGCGGAGCTGGCCGCGCTGATGCGCGTCATGTCCGATGCCTATCGGTACTGGCCGAGTCCTTTCGCCGAGAAGGACTCCACGGGCCAGCCCCAGATGCCCATCGAGTGGAGGGAGGCCGCGCAGGTCAGCCCCAAGGTGAAAAGGTTCGCCCAGCAGGCGTGGCTCGTCGACTGGGAGGTGCAGCTGAAGACAGCCCTCGACGAGTTGGCAAACGCGGGACACAGGGATGGGCTCATCCGCATGCCCGCCGTCCGCATCCAGCTCGTCTCGGACAAGTCCTATTACGTGCGGTGCGAGCAGTGCTCCCGCGTCCACCTGCACCCGGGCGCCGGCATCTGCACGCGCTGCTTCATGAGGCTCGACTGGGCCAAGCTGCGCAAGGAAGAGGTCCATCGATTGCATGTGCGCAGCTTCCTGGCCCGCCGCATCGAGCGCGCCACCGCCATGGCGGGAGCAAGCGGCCATGGCGCCTTCCGGCTCCACTGCGAGGAACTCACCGGGCAGACGGAGAAGCCCGCCGAGCGCCAGCGGGAGTTCCGAGGCATCTTCGTCCCACGACTGGCAGAGCTTGAGGGCACCCGTGAAGACGGCTCTGAGGAGCAGGGAGAGCTCGTGCTCGGGGGGCAAAACCTGCTCTACAAGCGCAAGAGCGAGATCGATCTGTTGGCCGTGACGACGACCATGGAGGTGGGAATCGACATCGGCCCACTGCAGGTCGTCCTCCAGGCGAACATGCCCCCGCAGCGTTTCAACTACCAGCAGCGCGTGGGTCGCGCGGGACGGCGTGGCCAGGCGTTCTCCCTGGCCTTGACGATCTGCCGTACCAAGAGCCACGACGTCTTCTACTTCCGCGAGCCTAAGTCCATGACGGGGGACATTCCCCCGACGCCGTTCCTCACCAAGCGGATGGAGCACATCGGCGGCCGGCTCGTGCGCAAGGGTTGGCTGTGGGGCGCCTTCCGGCGCCTGCGCGACGAGGAGCGCAAGGCAGGGCGGCCCTTCCCGGGCGACCTGATGAGCCCACCGGACATCCACGGAGAGTACCTGCCCACGGTCCTCTTCCAGGACAGCGCCTGGCAGACCCGGACGGAGCAGGCGCTTGTGAAGGAGCGGGGCTACGCCGAGCAACTGGCGCGGCTGCTTGAGGAGGGCAGCTCGCTGCGCTTCCAGGTAGACGTGCCCGAGCTCATGAAGAACATGAGAGCCGCCGTGGACCGCATCAAACAGACGGGCCTGGCGCACGTGCTGGCCGAATACGGCCTGCTGCCCATGTATGGCATGCCGACCCGTGTGCGCGAGCTGTACATGGGGCTACGGCGCAGTGGGGGCGAGCGCGAGTGGAGCACCGTGGACCGGGACATCGATCTCGCCATCTACGAGTTCGCCCCCGGCTCCACTGTCGTCATCGATAAGCGCGAGCACCTGGCAGTGGGCTTCACCCCCGACCTGACGCCCCCCATCGGCCACAAGAAGGACGCCATCTACACCATCCAGAAATCGGCGTTCGGCCACGTCTTCGATCTGGTGCAGTGCACGGTCTGCCAGGCTTGGACGGACCTCTCGAAGCAGGAAGCGGTCACCAAGTGCGAGTGCGGCGCGGTCCTCGACCTCGGCGCGCGCAGGAGTTGCCGCGTGCCCAACGCCTTCCGCACGGACCTTCCTCTCTTCGCGCGCACCACGGAGGAGGAGGCCGACGGCGGTGTGCGCCATCGCTCCATCCAGGCCGAGGCAGCCCGCATCCGGTTCGAGGAGGCCCAGGGCTTCGGTGCCGCAGGTACCTGGAAGCTGCCCTACAAGTACCAAAACAGCCGGACGTTCCGACTCAATCGCGGGCCTAGCCACGAAAATGCCGGGCGCTACTTCAGTGTGAGGGAGGGCACGGACAGCCTTTGGGGCGTGAAGATCGAGCATCAGGCCATCTGCATGGACGGAGGGCTCAACGAGCGGGTGCGTGCCTTCACCCCCGAGCCGCAAGAGATACAGATGTGGCTGGCGGCGCCCAAGACAACGGACTCCCTCTACCTGGCCACGCACGGAACGACGGACGGCCTAGCGCTCTACCGGTTGTACTCGCGCGTAGACGAGGGCGTCGCCGACGACGACGTGACACGCTGGCTGGGGATTCGCGCGGCTGCGATGTCGGCCACCTTCATCATCGCAGGCCGGGCTGCCTTCGAGTTGGACATCGATCCCGATGAATTCGACGTGCTGGAGCCTCGCCGCTACATGCGGGAGGATCCCCGACCACTCCTGCAGATCACCGACCACCTCGTGAACGGAGCAGGTTACTGCGACTGGCTCGTCCAGCACGAAGGAGGCAGGCCCCGTATCGCCAGCCTCGTCCAGTCCATCCTTGAGGCGAAGAACAAGTACCCCCTCCGGCAGTTCCTCGACGAGAAGCATACGGGGTGCGACTCGTCTTGCTACCGCTGCCTGCGGCGCTACGGCAACCAGCCCTTCCACGGACTGCTCGACTGGCAATTGGGTCTGGCGTTCATCCGGGCCATGGTCGACCCGGATTACCGGGTGGGTCTCCTGAAGGGAGATTTCGAGGCGTACGTGGAGCTGGCACGCTGGCCGAAGTTTGCCAAGGAGTTGGCACGGCAGATGGCCGAACGCTTCGGGGGCGAGAGCACCTGCTTCGGCCATGTTCCCGCCTTCCGGATCCGGAAACCGGGCAGTGAACTCACCCCGTGGGTTCTCGTCCGGCATCCGCTCTGGGACTGGAGCCAAGAGAATGGACCGCCCCCGGGAACTATCCTGGAACAGGCGTATACGGAGGCGAAGAAGGCGGGAGGACTGCCCATGTGCTGGGACAGCTTCAACCTATTGCGCCGTCAGGTGCTGGTGCGTGAGAAGATCGTCAGCGAGGCACGGAGCCAGCAATGACTCGGCCACCTCCACTCCCAGCTCCGATCGAACGAGTGGAGGTACCCGCTTTTTTCTCTCCCTCACACTTCGGGGCGCTGCGCTGGTGCAAGCTCTCGGTGCTGGGCGAGCGTAGCGCCTCCGCACTCCTTCCACCGAGCGTTTACGCCCTAACCGGCACTATCGTCCACCACGTGCGGCGGGAGCTGAGCGAGGGCCATTGGAGGGCCGGGCTGCCCCAGGAGGAGGCGTGCTCCTTGCTCCTGGCGGACATCACCCGGCAGGCGGAAGCCCAACTGGCCGCCACTGCGGGTACCGCAGCAATCGTTCCCCTACGTGAAGCGATGGGGCTTAGGATCTGGGAACTCCGGGAGCTGCGCCTACGGCGGTGGGCCGCACGCATGGTGCTTCAGGGCAAGAACGGGCCCGTACGGCCGCTGGGAGACCTGTTGGCAGTGCCCGCAGGACAGGGGCCTTACACTCCACTGATTGAGACGGGAGACGAGGCTTGGCTGGTTGCGCCCTCACTGCGGCTTCGGGGAAGAGCCGACCGCATCGAGCAGACCGTGCCAAGCACCCTCGACATCGTCGACTTCAAGTCCGGCCGACTGCACGACGAAGAGGGACAGTTGCTGCCGGATGCGACGCTCCAGGTGCGGCTGTACGCACTGGCTGCCGAAGCGGCCGGGGCCGGGGCCGTACGTCTCTTCCTTGAGGGAGACGATCGTCACCGCGTTCCGTGGGGTGGCACAGAGCGTGGTGAAACGCGAGCCCTGCTCGAAACGATCTCCGAAGAGCTCCCATCGGGTAAGGCGCTCAGCGCGAGGCCCCTGGCCGAGCCGGGCCCTCGATGTCGTGACTGCCGCCTACGACCTTCATGCAGGCGCTACCTTCAGTGGGGCCCCAAGGCGTGGATGCACCCGCAGCTTCCCGGGCAGGAGCCTCCACTGGACGTGTGGGGTACGCTTGAGCGCGTCGTGACAGGAGCCCGCGGCGACACGGTGGAGCTGCGCGATGCCAACGGCAATCTCATCATCGTCGACGGGGTGAATCCTGCCCGGGGGGTTGGGGCGATGGCTGCCGGAGAACCGGTGTATTTCTTCGAGCTTGAGCGGACGGAGGACCGACGCGCTCACGGCCGGGTGGCGCACCCACGGAACTTCCACGAGTCCCCTCCCGATGGAGGCAGGAGGCTGCGCCAAGCCCGTAGCCTCCAGGTCTTCCGCGGCTGAAACCTGATGAGGCGTGATTATCCTTCCCGCGTGACGCTCCATCGCCCAGGGATACAGCCAACGGAAGAAGTCTCGCGCCGGATGAAAGCAGTGCGTCGGCGTGACACCCAGCCAGAGGTGGAAGTCCGGCGGCTCCTGTGGAAGGCGGGAGCTCGGTTCCGGCTCTGTCCTAGGGACTTGCCCGGAACCCCTGACATCGCCAACAAGAGCGCGCGCTGGGCGGTATTCGTCCACGGCTGCTTCTGGCACGGTCATCGCAGCTGCAAGCTGGCGACCACCCCCAAGAGCAACAGCGCTTTCTGGGAAGCGAAGCTGGCCGCGAACCGTCGGCGAGATGCGCGCAAGGCGCTGGCACTGAGGCGGCTCGGTTATCGTGTTCTCGTGGTATGGCAGTGCGCATTGCGCGACCCAGCAGCTCTGGTCCGCCGATTCTCCGAGGCAGGTGTCACGAAGCGATGAGCGACGACCTGGACCAAATCGATGGTGGTGATGCCGCCTTCCTGCGCAGCCGGATCCGACTGCTGCCTCTTGGTGGTTCCGGGCGCTTGAGGCTGGTTGACCTCTTCGCGGGCTCGGGAGGCCTGACCCTGGGAGTCATGGAGGCCTGCCGCGCGATCAATGCGAGGATTGAGGTGCGACTGGCCATGGAGTTGGACGAGAGCGTTCGCGCCGTGTACGACTTGAACTTCCCCTCTCAGGTCAAGAACAACCGAGGCGACGTGCTCTCCAGGTTCGGACTGGTTCCTGGAAAGCCCCTCTCCGCCGTCGAGCAAGAGACGCGGCGCGAGGTGGGCAGGGTCGACATCCTGGTGGGTGGCCCTCCCTGTCAAGGTCACTCGGACCTCAACAACCACACCCGCCGACGTGACAAGAAGAACGAGCTGTACATGGTGATGGTCCGAGCGGCCGAGGTACTCAAGCCCCGCTATGTCCTCATCGAGAACGTCCAAGGTGTGCGTCGCGATCATGGAGAGGTACTCCTTCGAGCAACGGAGTACCTAAGAGGCACCCTTGGCTACACCGTGGAACACCGCTTGGTGCGCATGGTGGACATCGGAGTTCCCCAGAAACGCATCCGCCATATCCTGGTCGCCTATCGTGGCGCAGAGGTCCCACTGCTGCTGGACTTTCCGCAGATCGAGAAGCCTCGCACCCTGCAGTGGGCCATCCAGGACCTTCAGAAGAAGAAGTTCCCCATGCAGTCAATCTTCGACACCCCAGCCCGGTTGAGTCCCGCCAATGCAGAGAGGGCGAAGTATCTGCTTGAGAACCCGGAGATTCACGACTTGCCGAACCATCTCCGGCCCAGATGTCATCGCGACAACCCCTCGCACCGCTACAAGGCGATGTATGGGAAGCTCAAATGGAACGAGCCCGCCCACACCATCACTACGGGGTTCGGCAGCCCCGGCCAAGGGCGGTATTTCCACCCCGAAGAGCCGCGTACGCTGACTCCCCATGAAGCAGCGCGCGTGCAGTTTTTCCCGGATTGGTTCGACTTCGGGCCGAACTCGAACCGCGGGCTCCTCGCGCACTGCATCGGCAATGCAGTCCCGCCAAAGCTGGCCTTCTCCGTACTCGTCCGGCTCCTGCGTCAGCATGCCGCTGGTGTTTCGATACAGAAGCCCAAGGGTGAAGCCGCTTGACAGCAGTTCTTGGAAGCGCCCCGCTGCCGCTACCTGACGGCTTGACGAGCTATCATCGCAGCCTCCCATGGATCGCTGCGATTGATACTCCCGTCTTCGGCGAAGAGGTAGCCTGCTGTCTTGGCCGTGAGAAACCTTGCGTCTCCCTGATCCTGCAATGACGAGAACTGAAGTTGCCCCGGTTTCGTGCCTCTCCCGCAGTTTGCGTGAAGCGAAGGCTTAGCTGGCGAGCAGCACGCGGCGCCGTAAGAGGTCGAAGTTGGCTCGGCCATACATCTGGCGATTGATGAGTTTGAGCTTGGTGATTTAGCCCTCCGACTGGGCGTTGCTCCAGGGCGTGGTCAGCCCAGCCCGAACCGCGTCCCCATCCTGCTTCAATCCTTCAGCAAAGGTCTCCACCGCGCGCACACCGCAATGTCGTGCTTCACCCAGCCATGCCTCGAAGCGCCTACAGGATGTGCGCGGCATTGCTCCATGTGTGATGGCCCGCTCGCGGACCACTTCGCAAAAGTGCCGGGTCAACTCCATGACATGTGCGGCTTCTTTGTCCTGCCGAATGCGCGCCAGCGTCGCCGCGTCGTCTGGAGTGAGTTCTGACGAGGCCTTCACGTACAGCCAGGCTAATTGCTTCGGAGATGGGAGCGAGTCAAGGCTCCTGACCTCCGCCCACCAGTCACCGCCGGAATCTGCGCGTGGCCTTGTGCGGGCCGGAACTTTGCGACGCGTCTGGAGCCAGCAATGGACCTGCCGTGCCGAGCCACGAAACCCTCGGGCGTGAATTTCTCGCCAGAGGGCGCAGGCGTTCTCACAGCCGGCCGCATGTCGCTGCGTAAGGTACCCCAGAAAAGGGTCGAGGATGCTCGGTCCAGGGATTCGCACTGAGCGCTCGGGAAAAGCTTCGGCGGCGGCATACTTGCGCACCGTGCTCGGTGCCAATCGCAAGGTGCGTTGAATTCGCGACAGTGGCTCCCCGGCGAGGAAACGGCGCCGCACCGCCGCGTATGCGGCAGCGTGTTGCTCTCGGCTTTCGTGACGGGCACGGACTTCGGCATGAGTGCGTGGGAAAGACGCGTGTCGACGTGTTGGAGAGGCGCCCACGTGCATGTCACTCGGCAAAGTGCGCAGGCGCGCGTACGCCCCCGCCAGCCAGCGCTCCGCCATCTGCCTCCCATTGAGGAGCAGATGCCAGCGGTCCGCCACTTGCTGAGCGCTGGGCGCCCCCAGTGCCGCTGCACGTGCGTATTCGGTCGAGCGGTCTCTGGCGATGACCTCGACATCCGGGTGGCGACGCAACCAGGCGGTCAGCGTCGATGTCGAACGGTCGGGCAATACGTCGATGACGCAATGCGATTCGAGGTCGACGAGAATGGACCCGTAGGTGCGCCCCTTGTGCAGGGCCCAGTCGTCCACGCCGATTACCCGTGCCCCTCGATGCGGCGGTAGCGGAGCGCGACGTATCAGGCGCAGAAGCGTGTCGGGGCTGGCTGGCATAGCCAGGGACTCAAGCAGTCTTGCCCCTGCCTCCGCACCGACTGTCACGGCGGCGGCGCACTGGGCGGCGGCCAAGCGCCGCGTCCGGCGGGCCCGAGGCGGCAACAACCGGGGCAGCCGCTCCGCAAAGGTGCGACGCGGACATCGGGCATTTCGGCAGAAAAAGCGGCGCACCTGCACTTGCAATTTCACGACGTGTCCTGCGGTGGGCAGGGGGGCGGACGTAGCTGCTATGCACGGTATTACTGGGTACCTGACATGAGCGGCACCGGGCACCGGTTCCTTCTGGGCGCACAACAAGAAGGAGAGTCGCCGAGCCGGTGCGCTCCACATGCTCCACTCGGCATCCGGGAAGGGAGTACAGCGTTTCCATTCCCAGCATGTAGCCACGTCACTGGCAGCCTGCTGAGTCTGCCTACTCCTCCGAGGAGCATCACGCAAACTGCGGGAGAGGCGCCGAATCAGGGCAACTTCACTGAGTAGCAGCCCAAGCGCGCGACGCGGGCTTGGTGCGCTGTGCCGCACATCGCGAACTGCACCAGTTGCGCGGCGCCCCCGCCCTCACGCAACTGCATGCCTGGTTGAAAACGCAGGTCTCGTGCCACCCGCCCAAGAGTCCGCTGGGACAGGCCATCTCCAACTCGCGCAAGCAGTGGGAGGCCCTCACTCGTTTCGGCGAGAATGAGCGGCTTCCCTCATAACAACCGCTCGGAATCGGCGCTCAGGAAGGCTGCCTTGGGGGCGCAAGAACAGCTTCTTCGTCGGCCACGAGGCCGCCGCACCAGCCTCTACGCGCTGGTGGCCACCTGCGAGACCAACGGTATCAACCCCGAGACGTACCTCGCCGACGTCCTGCTCCGTGTGCAGACGCACCCCAAATCGCGAATCGGTGAGCTGCTACCCCACGAGTGGATGCGGCGCCGCGCCGTGGACCCGCCAGATTCCCCCCTCCGGCCCAGTCCCTGACTACCTCGCTCGTCGCGGCACTCGCCGAACACGGTTCTCATCCGTCACCAAGCATCCCAGCACAATGTCCACCGGACGGCTGCCGGGGCCGAGCCCTCGCGAGGTGCCTGTTAGGGTCCCTCGTGAACAGCGCCCGGTCCCTGGGCGCTTCGTTCCCGTTGCCCTCCGCCCGTCATGTGGTATAGAGCCGCCCCGAAGCGCGAAGTACCCGCCCCGTTACCAAAGCTGTTGCACGGACACCGGGCGAGCAGGTAGGAAGGCAGTGGAAGTTCCGCAGTAAAAGCCGTAGGTTGCATCTCACTTACGGCCAGGTAGCTCACCTGGTTAGAGCGGCGGTCTCATAATCCGCAGGTAGTCAGTTCAAGTCTGACCCTGGCCACTACCCCGGCGTCACCTTCACGGTGACACCGGGGTTTTTCTTTTCAGGGCCCCTTCTCCAGCATCCACACGTGGCCGTCCGGGTCCTTGAACGTCGCGGAGTAACCCCAGGGCTTCTGGCTCGGCTCGGCGGCGACTTCGGCGCCAGCCTCCCGCGCCTTGGCGATGAGCGCTTCGATCTGCGCCTCCGTCTCCAGCGACAGGCTCAGGATGCACTCCGAAACGCCCTGCTCCGCGACCTTGTTGCCCCCCGCCACCCAGCCAAAGCCTCCGGTGGGGATGAGCATCAGGCTGACGCCCGCGTTGAGCGTGAAGTGGACGGGCTCGGGCATCGTGCCGTCCGCCGTCTCGACGACGAGGCGAAAGCCGAGGCCCTCTCGGTAGAAACGAAAGGCCCGCTCCAGGTCCCGCGTCGGCAGACTCACGACGACATGGGGACCGCGCGGTGCCGGATCCTTCGGGGAAGCTTGCGATGCCACGATGACCTCCAGGGAATGGGTTCCTGCGAGTGAGACGCCCCACCGC
>NZ_VHLB01000133.1:0-17418 GCF_006547365.1 Myxococcus sp. AB056
CCCCCTTGCCGCCCCTCTTCCCTGGCCACCGGGCAGGCGCCCATGGCGAACCATTTCACTCCGGGCAAATCCACCCAGCCAGCGAGCCCTTCCCACAGGGTTGTCTGGCCGCCCTGACGGTCCGTGGATAGTCATGCCCGCATGAGAGCCTACGAACTGCAGCAGACGGGGAGCGCCGACGCATGGGTGCAGGTGGAGCGGCCGGAGCCCACGCCGGGCCACGGCCAGGCGCTGGTCCGGATCCGCGCGGTGTCCCTCAACTACCGGGACCTCTACATCGCCCTGGGCCGCTATCCCGGACCGCGCCCTGCCTCCCTCATCCCCGTGTCGGACGGCGCCGGAGAAGTCGTGGCAGTGGGCCCCGGCGTCTCACATGTGACGCCGGGAGACCGCGTGGCCCCCACCTTCTTTCAGACATGGACGGACGGCCCGGCCTCGCCGGAGAAGACGCGGAACGCCCTGGGTGGCAGCGTGGATGGCGTGCTCGCGGAGTACGTCGTCGTGGACGCGGAGGGGCTCGTCCTCCTCCCTGACCACCTGTCCTTCGAGGAAGGCGCCACGCTCCCGTGCGCCGCCGTCACCGCCTGGAACGCCCTGGTCGCCGAGGGCCGGCTCCAGCCGGGCCAGACGGTGCTGGCGCAGGGCACCGGCGGCGTGTCCGTCTTCGCGCTCCAGTTGGCCAAGGCGCTGGGGGCGCGCGTCCTCATCACCTCCAGCCAGGACGCGAAGCTGGAGCACGCCCGGACGCTGGGTGCGGATGGCACCATCAACTACAAGAAGCACCCGGACTGGGAGGAACAGGTGCTGGCGCTCACCGGCGGCCAGGGCGTGGACCACGTCCTGGAGGTGGCCGGCGAACAGACGTTCCCCCACTCCGTCCGAGCCACGAAGCCCGGGGGCCACATCTCCCTCATCGGCATGCTCAGCGGCGGCTTCGCCAAGCCGGACTCCGCCCTGGTGGAGTCAAAGAAGCTCGACGTCCAGCGGACTTACGTGGGCAGCCGCGCCATGTTCGAGGACATGAACCGGCTCCTCACCCAGCACCGTCTCGAGCCCGTCATCGACCGGAGCTTCCCCTTTGAGCAGGCGCGCGAGGCCCTGCGTTACATGGAGTCCGGCGCCCACTTCGGGAAGATTGTCATCGCCGTCTGAGCGGCCGGACCGCGAGCAAGGTGGCCAGCCCTGGCTCCCCCCCTCTGCCTCCGGCGGGCGCGCCCTAGCGAGGGTGGAAGCCACAGGCAAGCAGAAAGGAAGGCTGGAGATTCTCTCCACTTAGGGTAGTCACGGGCGCGCCAAGGGTGCGTGACAGACATGTCAACCGCCCTCAAGAACGGCGTCGCCTGCCCTCAGGCGACTTGGAGGGACGGATGCTCGAGAAGCTGATGCCGAAGTCGGACGAGTTCTTCGACGACTTCGATGCGCAATGTGCCGTCACCGTCGAAGGCGCGAAGATGCTCTACGAGTTGCTCAGTGACTACCGCGACGTCGGCCCGCGGGTCCAGGCGCTCAAGGACGCGGAGCACCGTGGGGACGAAGTCACCCACACCGCCTTCAACCGTCTGCACAAGCAGTTCATCACCCCATTCGACCGGGGGCAGATTCACACCCTGCTCTCCCGCATCGACGACGTGTTGGATTTGACCAACGCCGCCGCCGCCCGCCTGCACTACTACGAAATCCCGGCCAGCCTGCCGGACGCCACGGAGCTGGCACGCCTGCTGGTGCTGTCCACGCAGAAGGTGCAGGAAGTGGTGGCCGCGCTGCGACTCATCAAGAAGCCGGAGCAGATCCTCGCCGGGTGCAAGGAAATCAAGCGCCTGGAGGCGCAAGCGGATGATGCCCTGCGCTCGGGCGTCGGCCGGCTCTTCAAGAGCGGCGCGGACACGCTGCTCATCATCAAGTGGAAGGAGATTTACGACTTCATTGAGACCGCCACCGACAAGTGCCAGTCGGTGGCGAACGTCATCGAAGGCGTGGTGCTGGAGCACAGCTAAATGCTACTCGCCGCCGTCATCCTCATTGTCGCGGTCGCACTCATCTTCGATTTCATAAATGGATTCCACGACGCGGCGAACTCCATCGCCACCGTGGTCTCCACCCGAGTGCTGTCCCCCAACCTCGCCGTGGCCTGGGCCGCGTTCTTCAACTTCGTGGCGGCCTTTGGCGGGAACGTCCACGTGGCCAACACCATGGGCAAGGGCATCATCAACTTCGAGATGCTCCGGGCTCAGGGCCCCAGCGCGGTGCTCGCCGTCATCTTCTCCGCCCTCATGGGCGCCATCGTCTGGAACCTGTTGACGTGGTGGTGGGGCCTGCCCTCCTCGTCGTCGCACGCGCTGGCCGGAGGCATGATTGGCGCCACGCTGCCGGTGCTCGGCTTCGCGGGCCTGGTGGGCTCGGGCATCGCGAAGATCGCCGCCTTCATCGTGCTGTCGCCGCTCATCGGCATGACGCTGGGCATCGGTCTGATGGTGTTGAGCACGTGGGCGGTGCACCGCCAGACACCGCTGAAGGTGGACTCGTGGTTCCGCCGGCTGCAGCTCGTGTCGTCCGCCATCTTCTCCTACAGCCACGGCACCAATGATGCGCAGAAGGTGATGGGCATCATCGCGGTGGTGCTCTTCGGCACCATCTGGAAGGACCGGCCGTTCCACATCGACTGGTGGATGATCATCTCCTGCCACGCGGCCATCGCCCTGGGGACCTTCTTCGGCGGGTGGCGCATCGTCCGCACCATGGGCCACAGCCTCACCAAGCTGGCGCCCATCGGCGGCTTCGCCGCGGAGACGGGCGGCGGCGTCACCATCATCGCGCTGGCCCAGCTGGGCATCCCCGTGTCCACCACGCACACCATCACCGGCGCCATCGTTGGCGTGGGCGCCACCCGGGGCTGGCGCGCGGTGAAGTGGGGCGTCGCCGGCCGCATCATCTGGGCCTGGGTGGTCACCATCCCGGCCGCGGCGCTGACCGCGGTGGTCTTCTACGGACTCACCCAGGTGGTCATGCGCCTGGCAAGCTGAACGCCGGGGAGGGCTCGCATTGACCTCCGCGAGCCCTTCCCCGTCACGCATGGACCTGCCGGGTCCCCTGCTTGACTTGCCGCGGCAAGTTCGGCCAGCCTTCCCTTCATGAACGGCGTCAACGGCCAGCACGTGCAGCGCGAAGGAACGACGTTCCTCGCCCGCGCGTGTGTCCTGACGACCGTGCTGACCACCACCACCACGACCACGACGACTCCCCGCCGGGCGCGGGTGGTCTAGCGACGGAACCACCTTGGTTTCCAGCTCGGCCCCGCGCTCTCCGGCGCGGGGCTTTTTTGTTTTCACATGCCGCAGGAGCCCCGACATGCAGCCCTCCCCGCAGTCGACGCCGCCGAACCCGCCGTCTCGCCTCGCCGCCTTCCGCGCGGAGGTGCGCTCATGAGGGTGATGAAATTCGGGGGGACGAGCGTGGGCAACGCCGAGCGGATGCGCGGCGTGGCGGACCTGGCCGCGGCGGCGCGCAAGGAGACGCGGGTGATGATGGTCGCCTCGGCCGTGTCCGGCATCACCAACCTCCTGTTGGACGCGGCCCGCGCGGCCCAGGAAGGTCAGCCGGTGGAGTCGCTCCACGGCCGCTTCGAGGACGTCCACCGCGGCATCATCCGCGAGCTGGCGGCGGAGCTGGGGGAGGCGCGGCTGCGCTCGCTGGAAGAGGGACTTTCCACGCTGGCCTCGGAGCTGCGCGGGCTGCTGCAGGGCGTGGGGCTGCTGCGGGAATGTTCGCCCTCCGTGCTCGCGCACCTGTCCGGACTGGGCGAGCGCGCCGCGTGCCTGATTCTGGGCGCGCTGATGCACGCACGCGGACTGGAGCCGCACGCCGTGGAGCCACGGGACGTCATCCTCTGCGCGGGGGACCCGCTCCAGGCCACGCCGCTCCAGGAGGAGACCCGGGCGCGCTTCACGCCGCTGCGCGAGGCCGGCGGTCCCGGGTTGATGCTGATGCCGGGCTTCTTCGGCGGTGACACCCGGGGCAAGACGATGTGCCTGGGCCGGGGCGGCTCGGATTATTCGGCGGCGCTGGCGGCGGCGGCGCTGGACGCGGAGCTGCTGGAGATCTGGACGGACGTGGACGGCATCTTCAGCGCCGACCCGCGGCTGGTGCCAGAAGCCTTCCCGCTGCCCGAGGTGAGCTTCGAGGAGGCCATGGAGCTGGCCTACTTCGGCGCCAAGGTGCTCCACCCCAAGACGATTGCGCCCGCGCGCGAGCGCGGCATCCCCGTGCGCGTCTGCAACAGCTTCCGCCCCGACCACCCGGGCACCCGCGTCACCGACGACGCCGCACCGCCCGAGCACCCGGTGCGCGGCCTCTCCTTCCTTCCCGGCATCGCCCTGGTGAACCTGGGCGGCGCGGGACTCAAGGGCGTTCCGGGCACCGCCGCCCGCGTCTTCGAGTCCATGGCCCTCGCCAACATCTCCGTGGTGCTCATCACCCAGGGCTCCAGCGAATGCTCCATCAGCTTCTGCGTCCAGCAGGCGGACGCGGAGCGCGCCGTCCAGGCCCTGGAAGTCGCGTTCGAGATGGAGCGGGCGGCGGGCAAGGTGGACACCATCGAGCAGCAGCGCGGGCTCGCCGTGCTCAGCATCGTCGGTGATGGCATGCGCCACCGCGTGGGCGTGGCGGGCACCTTCTTCAGCGCGCTGGCGGACGTGGGTTGCAGCATCGCCGCCATCGCGCAGGGCTCCAGCGAGCGCAGCATCTCCGCGGTCATCGCGGAGACGGACGGTCCCCGCGCCCTGGCCCATGTCCACGGTCGGTGCTTCGGCACCACGGAAGTCGTGGAGCTGCTGCTGGCCGGCGTGGGCAGCGTGGGCGGCGAGCTGCTCAAGCAGGTCCACCAGCAGGCGCCCAAGCTGCGCGCCCACGGCGTGGACCTGCGCGTCTGCGTCATCGCCAACAGCAAGCGCGTCGCGACGGCGAGCGAGGGAATCCCCCTGGAGGACTGGAAGCAGCGGCTGGCGGCCAGCAGCGACGGCGCGCCCCTGGACGCCTTCCGCGACTGGGCCCGCGCGAAGCGGCCGGGCCGGCCCGTCTTCGTGGACTGCACCAGCAGCGAGGACATCGCGCTCGCCTACCCGTCGCTGATGGAGGCGGGGCTCCACGTCGTCACCGCCAACAAGAAGGCCAACGCCGGCCAGTGGAGCCACTACCGCAAGCTGCGCGAGACGGCCTCCCGTCACCAACGCCGCTTCCTCTACGAGACGAACGTGGGCGCGGCGCTGCCCGTCATCGACACGCTGAAGAACATGCTTCGCACGGGAGACCGGGTGCTGCGCGTGGAAGGCATCCTCTCCGGCTCCCTGTCATTCATCCTGGGCCTGACGGAGGAAGGCGTCCCCTTGTCGCAGGCGGTGGGCACCGCCATGGAGAAGCGCTTCACCGAACCCGACCCGCGCGACGACCTCCACGGCACCGACGTGGCGCGCAAGGTGCTCATCCTCGCCCGCGAGCTGGGCCGCCAGGTGGAGCTGGAGCAGGTGACGTTGGACTCCCTGCTGCCGTCGGACTTCGACGCCACCGGGCCGCTGGATGACTTCCTCGCCCGGCTCCCCCAGGTGGACGCCGCCTTCCAGCGCCGCGTGGAGGCACTCCGCGCGGAGGGCAAGGTGCTACGCTACGTGGGCAGCGTCACGGAGGACGGTTGCTTTGTCGGGCTCGTGCCGGTGCCCCTGACGCACCCGCTGGCGGCGGTGAAGGGCGGAGAGAACGCGCTCAGCTTCACCTCGGAGCGCTACAGCCCCACACCGCTGGTGATTCGCGGCTACGGCGCGGGCGCCGCGGTGACAGCGGCTGGCGTGCTGGCGGACGTGCTCCGCCTGGTCGACGGGCCGCTCCCCTGAGTTGACGCCCGGTCCGACAGGTCCGCGGCCGATGTCCGTTTGAAGTTGGCTGCGGACTTGTCGACAATGCCCCGCCTGCCCTCGAATCCGCGAGGGGTAAGGGGGAGAGAACGGAATGGACGTGACTCGCAAGCCGACCCGAGACCTCACCTGCAAGGTGCTGGCGCTCGCATTCACCCTGGCGCTGACAACTGCGTGTCCCGGTGATGACGATGATGATGGGGACAACGGTCCCCTGGGCGACCCCGTCACCTTGAGCGGCACGGTGACGTACGACTTCGTCCCGGCCGTCTACTCTCCCTCCACGCGGCGGGGGACCCTGGAGTTCAACCAGGCCCAGAAGCGACCCGTGCGCAACGCAGTCGTCCAGGTGCGACAGGGGACGCGGGTGCTCGTCGATGGAACGACGGACCAAGAGGGCCGCTACACGCTGACGTACAGGCCGTCTGGCAGCGGCGCGCTAACGGTCGTCGCGCTCGCCAAGACGACCCAGCCCGAAATCCAGATTGAGGACAACACCGACAACAACGCCATCTGGGCGTTGGGTGGCGACATCACCACGACGGTGACGACCAAGGACCTGCACGCGACCCACGGCTGGGCGGGCACCAGCTACACGGCCAGCCGGCGCATCGCGGCGCCCTTCGCCATCCTCGACAGCATGTACACCGCGTCGCGGGCCTTCATGGACGTGCGCCCGGTCAACTTCCCGCTGCTGAAGGTGAACTGGAGCCCGAACAACGTGCCCCAGTCTGGCAGCAAGCCGCAGGGCCGCATCGGCACGTCGCACTTCTCCTTCGCGGAGAATGAAATCTACGTGCTCGGCCGGGACGGCGTGGACACCGACGAGTTCGACGCCCACGTCATCGTCCACGAGTGGGGGCACTACTTCGAGGCCAACCTGTCGCGCGCGGACAGCCCGGGCGGACCGCACTCCAGCGGTGACATCCTGGACCCGCGCCTCGCCTTCGGCGAGGGCTATGGCAACGCGCTCGCCAGCATCCTGCTGCCGGAGCCCATCTACGTCGACACGATGTGGAGCGGCTCGACGCTGGCCGCCTTCGGCTTCGACGCGGAGAGCGAGCCGTCCAGCACCGACGACCCGCGCAAGGGCGCCTTCTCCGAGATGAGCGTCTTCCGGCTGCTCTATGACTTGTACGACTCCGGCACCAACGAGTCGTACGACAGGGTGTCGTACGACCTGGGCATCCTCTACGACGTGCTCGTCGGCCCGCAGAAGTCGACGCCCGCGCTGACCACCATCGGCTCGTTCATCAACGGCCTCAACGCCCAGCCCGGCGTCAGCACCGCGGACGTGTACCAGCTGCTGGCCCACTACAACATCGGGTCCATCTCCTCGGACTTCGGAGATGGGGACACCCCGCTGCGCGCCATCTACACCAACGTGCCGGGCATCCCGTACACCACCGAAGTGCCGCTGGTGGGCGGGCTCGACTACAACAAGCGCGAGCAGAACCAGTACTACGTCTTCACCGGCACGGGCCGGAACATGACGCTCAGCGCGTCCCATGCGTCGCAGGACGTGGGCATCGAAGTCTTCGGCCAGGGCCGGAGCCTGGCGGAGTCCGACATCAGCTACATCGGTGCGGAGACGGTCAGCATCCCGACCCAGGCGGACGCGCGGTACGTCGTCGTCGTGTACGGCTTCAAGGAGACGACCGGTAACTACAGTCCCTTCCCCACCCTCTCCATCACCAGCCAGTGATTCCGGAGCGCACATGAACCTCAAGGCAATCGCAGCCCTGTCCAGTCTCCTCGCGCTCACGGCGCAGGTCGCCTGCACCTCCCCGTCGAAGTCGAACCCCACGCCCAGCGACAGCTCGGACACCACGAAGGCCGGCGCGCCCGTGAAGGTGGACGCGAAGCTGGGTGAGGACCAGGCCCGCGTCTCCCTGCGCTTCGACGCGCCGGCGACCGACGTCAACGTCAGCCTCTCCGGCGTGGACGGACTGGAAGTGAAGAGCTCCGCCACCCCCGTGTCGGGTGGCAGCTTCACCCCGGACGCCGTGTCCGAGTTCGACGTGAGCTTCACGCCGGGTGAAGGGCAGTCTCACCTCGTCGTCACCGTCACGGGTGATTTCCGCGGCGCGCACCTGTCGCGGGTGTTCAGCTTCGCGGTGGGCACGCCCACGGCGGCGCAGCAGAAGACCGAAGGCACGACGGTGACGGGCGACGACGGGCAGCCCATCAAGGTCATGCCCTCGTCCGACGCCGAGTAGTCCGGCGGGTACAGCCGGGGCCCGGGAGACCGGGCCCCGCCGAAGCAGACCCCTGAAAAAACACAGCGGGGAGCGCGCCCCCCGACGCACTCCCCGCCACGTGAGCCACTCAGACGAGAGCTCCAGAAAAAAACATTGGGAGCACGCCCCCTCGACGTGCTCCCAATGACTGCGCGGCCCGACTCCGGCGCGCCCTCCCCCTCTGGAAGCAACAGCCCCCCCGGGCTTGCTTCCTCCCCATCCCCACTTCGAAATTCAAAACGCACGGCGCCGAAAACCTTGAGGCACCCCTGCGTTTTTTTTCGGGCCGCCTGGAGCGATGCTCCGCCCACACGGCCACACACACACGCTGCGTATGGGCCTTCGCGAGTGGCTCCCAGGATGACGACCGACCTTCCCGCCCCGAAGCCCTCGACCCACGGCCTCACAGGGACGCTGTTCCACCTCTGGGTCTTCCTCGGCTCCTTCCTGCTCTTCCAGGTGGAGCTCATCCTCGCGCGGCTGCTGCTGCCCTCCTACGGAAGCAGCGCGGCCATCTGGACGACGTGCCTGGTGTTCTACCAGGCGGTGCTGCTGCTCGGTTACTTCTACTCGAGCCGGGTCGCGGTGGCCGCGCACCAGGGCCGCTACCGCTGGGCCCATCTGGGCTTCGTGCTGCTCGCGGTGGTCGTCT
Organism: Myxococcus sp. AB056; assembly: GCF_006547365.1. Lineage (NCBI taxonomy): Bacteria > Pseudomonadati > Myxococcota > Myxococcia > Myxococcales > Myxococcaceae > Myxococcus > Myxococcus sp. AB056. The sequence continues at coordinate 8,793 of NZ_VHLB01000133.1, forward strand.
TCCCGTTCCGGCTGCACCTCTTCGAGCTGCACCCCGTGGCGGCCATCCTGCTCACGCTGACGCTGTCACTGGGGCTGCCGTTCCTCGCCCTGTCGACGACGAGCGTCGTCGCCCAGGGCTGGTTCACCCGCACGGAGCATCCCTCTCGGGGTGACCCGTTCTTCCTCTACGGAACGTCCAACGCGGGCGCGCTCACGGCGCTGCTCACCTTCCCCTTCCTGGTGGAGCCGGCGCTCGACATCCAGGAACAGCTGGTCGTCTGGTACGCGGGCTACGGCGCGTTCGTCGTCTTCGCGCTGCTCTGCATCCAGCGCGTGCGCCCGGCGCTTGCCGGGGGAAGCACGACGTCCGAGCCAGCGGCCCGGACCGAGCCTGCGCCCCGCGCCCCGCGCGCCTCACGCATCACCTGGCTGCTGCTGTCCGCGAGCGCCAATGCGCTGCTGCTCGCGGTCACCAACGTCCTCACGCTGGATGCCTCCATCCCGCTGCTGTGGATCCTCCCCCTCTCGCTGTACCTGCTCACGCTCATCGTCTGCTTCTCGAAGCGGCCCCCCACGCCCACGGGGTTGAACCGGCTCGCGCTGGGGAGCCTCGCCGTCGCGGCGGGCGCGGCCCTCTTCGCGCTGGCACGCGCGCAGACGTCGCTCCCGTCCCTGGTGCTGCACAGCGCGGTGCTTTGGGTGGGCTGCCTGCTGATGCATGGCAACCTCGTGTGGTGCCGCCCGTCGGACCCGCGCCTGCTGGGCTCGTTCTATCTGCACGTCTCGCTGGGCGGTCTGGTGGGCACCTTGCTGCTGGCCCTGGTCGTTCCCCTGACGCTGGGCTCGCTGGCGCTCCCGTACCTGGACCACGGCATCACCGGCCTGCTCCTGCTGGGAGGACTGGCGGCGCGGGACATGATGCGCCGGGGCCAGGGGATGCCCGTCCCGAAGCTGGCGCCCTACGTATCGAGCGGAGCCGCCCTGTTCGTCGTCGCGGTCCTGGTGCTCTCCGGGTGGATGCTCGCGCGCGGGCGCATCGAAGGCTCGCGCACCTTCTACGGCCTCTACACCGTCAAGGACGCGGAGGGCCTGCGGCTGTTCCAGCACGGCAGCACCGTCCACGGCGTGGAGAACCTCCACCCGGACGAGCGAGGAGAGCCCCTCTCCTACTACCACCGGGGCTCCGCGGTGGGCCGGGTGCTGGCCTCGGAACGGATTCCGCGCGAGCGCGTGGCCGTCGTGGGGCTCGGCATCGGCAGCCTCGCCGCGTATGGCCGCCCCGGCGAGCATTGGGACTTCTACGAACTGGACCCGGAGGTGGAGCGGCTCGCGCGCCAGCACTTCAGCATGCTCGGCTCCAGCCAGGCGGAGCTCCGCGTCCTCGCGGGGGATGCGCGCCTTCGCATGGAGGAAGCCAAGGACGGCGGGTACGACGTCATCGTCCTCGATGCGTTCTCCAGCGACTTCGTCCCCACGCACCTGCTGACCCGGGAGGCGCTGAGCCTCTATCTCCGGAAGCTCGCGCCGGAGGGGCTCCTGCTGTTCCATGTCTCCAGCCGGCTCTTCGACCTGGTCCCCGTGCTCACCCGCTTGAGCACGGAGCTGCGGGTCCAGGGGCTCGTGAACCAGACGGAGCGCCTCACCGCCGAGGAGCTGGCGTCGGGCCGCTCACCCAGCGTCTGGTTCGCCATGAGCGCCAACAGCGACGTCGTGGCCCGCCTCACCCAGGAGCTGCCCTTCCAGCCGGTGGACACGCCGCCCGAGCTGAAGGACAGGCGCGTCTGGTCCGACAGCTACGTCAACCTGCTGCACGCGCTCGCGCACTGACCCACGGCCTGGTGGCGCTTCCGAGCAAGCCCCGGAAGCGCCCTGTGGCCGCGGCGGCTACGCGGTCTTCTCCCGGGCCGTGAGCACCTCGGACGAGGGCTCGCCGGATTCGGCGATGCGCCGGGTGAGGCGGCGACGGACGACGTCGACGTGCTCCCGGAAGAAGTAGAGGTTCTCCGCGTAGGCCAGGGGCATGGGGATGCGGTTCACCTCGCGCTCGGCCTCGTCGAGCCGCCGCAGCATCTCCTCCAACATCTCCCGGCCCGGGCCCTCCTCGAGCTGGAGCTCGATTTCCTTCAGCCGCGCGTACCAGCGGAAGATGCGCGAGCGCACGCGCCACTGGTACAGCGCCGGCGCAACCCGGCCCAGGGGCACCAGGACGGCGATGAAGGGCACCAGCATCACCCAGAGCCGGTCCACCAGGTTGGCGGCCCAGAACGGCAGATAGCGGTGCAGGAGCGGAACGCCGGACTCGTAGTAGCGGCGCGCCTCGCTGCTGAACGGAAAGCCCGCCTCGAGCGCCGCCGGGAATTCGCCCGTGCGGTCCAGGATGCCGGCCTTGCCGTGGACCTCGCTGGCTGCGCGCATCAAGAGGTAGGCCAGCGCCGGGTGGAGCGCATCGGTGGCGACCAGGTTCGCGGTGGGCGCCAACATCACCACGTCGCGGCCTGGCACATCCGCGGCCAGGTCGAGCACGCCTCGCGGCAGCACGTGCCGGGACAGATAAGGGAAGCGGCGCACGTAGGCCTCGCCCCGCGAGAAGCTGAGGAGGTTGATGTCCGGCACCCGCGCGAGCCGCTGGACGGGCGGTGACTCCGCTGGGGATACGATGAAGACAGCATCGACCTTGCCCTGCTTGAGCTGCTCGATGGCCTCGTCGCGCCCCAGGCTCAAGAGCTCCGTGGGCGCGGCGCCCACGCCGTTGGCCTCCAGCAACTTCATGGACAGGGCGCGCGTGCCACTCTCCTCGGGGCCCACGACGATGCGCTTGCCCTGCAGGGCGTTCAGGTCGTCGATGGTGGGCCCCCGGTAGAAGACCCACAACGGCACGTAGGAGAGGCTTCCCAGGGATACGACGTGCGGCGCCTTGGTGGCGTCGGACGTCCCGCTCTGGACGAAGGCCACGTCCACGCCCGAGCGCTCGTCCTCCAGCAGCTTGATGCTGGTGAGCGAGCCATCCGTGGGACGAATCTCCACCGTGACGCCGTGCTTCGCGAGAATCTCCTGATACTTGCGCGCGAAGTACCGGAAGCCGCCCTCGTCTCCAGCCGCGGCGATGACGAGCTTCTTCGGCGGCGCGGGCTTGACGAAGTAGAACGTGACGGCGAACGCGATGCTGACGATGACGAGCGCGGGGCCCAGCGTCATCCAGAGGTCCCACCGCAACGTGCGACGCAGGCGGGCCTTGAGCGAGTCCTTCTTCATGATGGGCGCGGAGTATAGACACGGCGCGCGCTAGCCACGGGGCCCGGCCGCCGGTGGGGCGGCCGGGCAGTCAGAAGGCGGTCACTCTACCCGCCTCCTGAGGGAAGGACGTCTCAGTCCCGCCGACGCTTGGAGCGCGTTGCCTCCCAGCCCATCAACGTCTTGCTGCGCTCGTGGCGCCGATGGTCGCGCTCCGCGGACGCACTGCGCTGACGGACCTGGTAGGCCTGCTCGCGCCGCAGCCGCTCGTAGCTGGCGAGCCGCGCCTCGGGCAGGGCCCCCGATGACACGGCCGCGCGCACCGCGCACCCGGGCTCGCGCTGGTGCTGGCAGTCCGTGAAGCGGCAGTCGGCGGCCAGCTCGAGGATGTCGGTGAACGTCTGGCCGATGCCGTTGCCGTCATCCTCGCCCCACAGCCCCAGCTCGCGCATGCCGGGTCCGTCGATGAGCAGTCCGCCGCCCGGGAGCACGAACAGCTCCCGGTGCGTGGTGGTGTGACGGCCCTTGTCGTCCTCGGCGCGGACCGCCTGGGTGAGCAGCCGCGCCTCGCCCAGGAGCCGGTTGACCAGCGTGGACTTGCCAACACCGGAGGAGCCGAGCAGCGCCCCCGTCTTCCCGGCCGGAAGCTGCGCGCGAAGGGCCTCGATGCCCTCCCCCGTCCAGGAACTCAGCGCGAGCACGGGTACGCCTGGAGCCAGCTCCTCCACCTCGGCCACGAGCGAATCCGCGTCCGGGCGCAGGTCCGCCTTGGTGAGCACCACCACGGGCGAGGCGCCACTGGTCCACGCCAGCGCCAACGCCCGTTCGATGCGGCGGGGATTGAAGTTGCCGTCCAGTCCCGCGACGAGGACCACGACGTCCAGGTTGGCGGCGATGAGCTGCCCGTCGCGCTCACTGCCCGCCTCGCGCCGGGCGAGCACACTGGAGCGAGGCAGCACCGCGTGGAGCAGCGCCTCGCCGTCCCCATCGGGGAGCTGAAGCGCCACCCAGTCACCGATGGTGGGCAGGGACTCGACGCCGGGGGCTTGATGGAGAAGCCGGCCCGCGGTGCGCGCCAACAGGGTGCGCGTGGCCGTCTGGACCGTGAGCAGCCCTCGATGCTGGCGCACGACGCGGCCAGGGACGAGGGACAGCGGGGACTGCGAGACGAGCGTGGAGAATGCGTGTTCGAAGGCTGGACCCCAGCCGAGGGTTTCAAGCGACATGGTTGGAAGGACTCCGGACAGAGCGGTGCCAATGGCGCACCTGGTTCTTCAGGGCACCCCGAGGAGCGCACGGCCGCGCTGTGTCAGACCTTCGCGGCCAGCTAGGCGGCCTGCGCCCTCGAGGCGAACAGGACTTCCACCGCGTCGAGCACAAGGGGCGAGTTCACGATGCCTCCAGAGGGTTTCAAGGGCGGTGGCCACCACCGCCCGGCACGGCATGTCTATCCCGGCGCGGGGCGGCGGGGAATGGCCACGTGTGCAGAACCGCCGCCAGCGCCCGACCGTCCAGGGAGCACAGCGCGCCGAACACATGCCGCACCGGGCGAGCGCCCGCCTGGCAGGTGGGTTCTGGTGGAAACGGACACACCCCATTGTTAGGGGCTGATGTTCTCCAAGGAGCAGCCGTGTTCCGATTCGAAAACGACCGGGCGCTCATCGAATCCTTCCGCCCCAGAGACCGCCGAGTCATCGAGATGCCTTCGGGCATCACCTTCCCGCTCTTCGTGCGTGACTACCTCGCCTGGACGGAGACGTCCGGCGCGCGCGTGTACCTCATCTTCTCCGCGCCGGGCAGCCGCAAGCCCATTGGCATCATCTTCCGCCGGGACGCCCTGGGCGGCGAGCCCGTCACTCGCATGTGCGAGTGGTGCCACAGCTACGGCTCGGCTCACGAGGTGTGCCTGCTCACCACAGCGGTGGACAACAAGCGTCGCGTGGGGGTGAACCTCTGCGCCGACCTCCGGTGCAGGGAGAAGATGGAGGACGCGGCGGACCGCTCCGGCCGGCATCCGCTTGAATTTCTCGGAAAGCTCAATGAACGAATGTTTCGTTTCGCGCATGAGGCGTTGGGCATCGAGGCGCAGCCCGCCGCTTGATATCGCCGGGCAATCGGGCTTGACCGTGGCGGCATCCTTCGCTCTTTAGCGAAGTGATGCCCCCTGTCCGCCTCGTCGTTCTCGCCTCGCTGCTGGCTGCGGGGCTCGCCGCCGCCGCTCCCGTCGTGCAAGTGCCGGAGGGTGGCCGCCCCGTGGAAGTGCTGGCCCAGGGTGTCGTCTGCGGGCCGGTCCGCAACGGCTGGAGCCTGGGCCCGGATGGTCGCTCCGTGCTTCCGCCCGCAAGGCCGGATGACAACACGCGCACGCAGGACCTCAAGGTCGCCGACACCCCTGCGCAGTGCGCGACCAGTGAACGAATCGTCACGGTGATTGCCACCGGGCCGCTGCCGCGCATCGACTTCTCGGGGACTTCCTTCTATCCGGACGAAGGCCGCCTGGAGCTGCGCGGCGTGGGACTGTTGAACGTGGGCGTCGCGTGGTCGGGCAAGCCGCGCGGCGAGCCGGAGCGCCCCGCCATGGAGGGGCAGGACGTCTGTCTGTCCCCCTCCAAGCCCCGGGGACTCGCGGACTGCGCGGTGCCCGTGCCGCAGGGCCTGCCCACGGACACGTCGCTGTACTGGATTCCGCCCTACGGCCGCGTCGGGCCAGACGTGAAGACCTACGACGCCCTCGGGAACCTGGTGGACCCCGAATCGCTCCGCATCCGCCCCGGCCGCACCATCCTCACCGAGCCCCTGGTGCTCTCCAACGGCATCGACGTGTCGAAGGGGCCGGGCAGCGTCCCCGTCAGCCACTCCGAGGCGATTGCCACCGCCGACTGCGGCATCGCCCGCTGCGAACCCGCCGAAGGCTTCATCTCCGTGCGCAACGTCCCGGGCGTGGATGCCACGGTGACGCTGCGCGCGCGGCTGGTGCCACGCGTCTACTTCTCGCGGGGCGACGCGCTCGACCAGGTCATCACCACCACGCTGTCCGTGCTGGCGTGTCCGCTCACGGCGGTGGAGGGTTCGGTGCTGCGTGGCGCGGAGAACTCCGCGCTCGTGGTCCGGTTGGATCCAGTCTGCGCCCATGACCCGCGCACCCTGGTGTGGACCGTCAACGGCCTGCGCGTCCGCGTGGAGCGCGTGGTGAAGCTGGCGGAGGGCACCTATGTGATGCTGCGCACGGGCGGCACGTCCGATCAGCAGGTGACCATCACCGCGCTGACGTCGCGGCAGGATGGAACGGTGGTGGCTTCGGAGACGGCGAAGACGCTGCCCCTGCCCGCGCCCCGGGCCAGCTTGGAGCTGCCTGGGCTTGGCTCCATCGATTTCATCCCGACCAACCGGCCCGCAGAGGTGAACATGGCGTCCAACGCCGGCCTGGGACGCTTCGTGCTGGAGCCGTTGCCTGGCGCCTACAGCGTCACGACGCGGGAGTCCGTCACCTTCATCCAGGGCGAGGCTGCGCCAGGCGCCTTCGTGGTGCTGCGCTTCGGATACCGGCTTCCCACGCTGCCCGCGGAGCTGGCCACCACCGACCTGGCGATGGTGGATGAGCGCTTCCAACGCGTGGTGCGCGAAGCCAGCGTGCCCGCCCGCATCGAGAACCTGGTGGAGTTCGTCTGCGCGGACAAGGACGGCAAGGACCAGCGACTGGAGCCCAGCCGCCCCCACCGGATTCCCTACGAGATGCGCAACACCTGTCGCGTCATCGTGTACCGCCAGCGCTTGAAGCCGGAGGATGGGAACCAGGAGGTCCTGCTCCGCATCAGCGTCACGAAGCCGGATGGCTCGGTGCGCGGGGAGAGCGGCGTCGAGCAGCGGATGTTCCTGCGTCCGCAGGGAGAGCAGCGCGACATCCCCGTCCCGGGCAACCTGGGGCAGTACGACCGCATCACCGTCCAGGTCTCCCACGTGGCGGACGAGTCCCGTTACGCCTTGAGCACAACGGACCGTACCGGCCTGCCCTCCGCGCAGTGGACGGCCATCGTCACCGGTGGCCTCTTCCGGCTCTACACGACAGCCGCCATTCCCGCGGGCCTCTACCGCGCCACCGAGCCCACCGGGCAGCTCGCCATCAACTTCGGTGTCGTGTCGCGACTGGCGTTGCTGAACAACGAAGGCCAGGAACGCCTGCTGGGAATCGAAGCGGGTTTGATGGGACTGGGGCTCGTGCCTCAGTCGGGTGACATCCAATTCCCGCCGACGCTCGCGGTCGTCTTGGGCCTGGGTCTGCGCGTTCCGATTGGTCCGGGCGCTGCCGTCGGTGCGCAGGCGTGGCTGGCCTACGAGTTCCGCGGAGACATCCGACGTCGCACGGGAGGAGACCCCACGCTGGACCCGGTCGTTCCGTCGAGCAAATGGTCCTTCATCTTCGGACCGAGCATCTCTGTCGGTAACGTGGGCTTCAATCTCTGAGCGATGTTGAGTCGAACCGGTCCTCGCGAATGTCCTCTTCGCTGAGGACCGGCTCCCACTCGCCCATCCCACACACCCGAGCCGTCCGACTGAAACGGACTGCAATGCCCGTTCTGCTACGCCACGCCCGACCCTCACGCCGCCCGTGCTGCATACCGCCCGTACTGCCTCGTACCGCCGTACCGCCGTGCTGCCCCGTCCTGCCCGCCGCCCGTGCTGCATACCGCCGTACTGCCCCGTCCTGCCCGCCGCCCGTGCTGCCCCGTCACGCTGCTGCATCACCCCATAGCAGGGCGCGTGCCGCCGCCGATCCAAGCCCCGAGGCCAGCATTTCCAAGCACTTGGGGACATCACCCCGGGCCAACGGGGCCGGCCCCCTTTCCGTCCCAGTAAGAAATCCGGTCCACCGCGAATGGAATACCGTCCCTCCGGTTCAGGGTTGCCCGGCGATGCCGCTCAAAACCAAACGTTGGTGTGTGCCAGCGGAGCCAGATGACGGCTTCCGCGTCCTCATCTGCCGTTACCGGCCCCGAGGTCTGCCCAAGGCAAAGGAGACGTGGGACGCGTGGCAGAGCAACCTGGCGCCCAGCCCGGAGCTCTTCGACGCATTCTATGGAAAGGGGCGCACCCCCATCACCCTGGATGCCTACCGCGAGCGGTACCTCCAGGAGATGGCGTCGCAGCACGAAGCCATCACCGCGCTCGCCAGGCGAGTGCGGCAGGGTGAGACGGTGACCCTCCTCTGTTCAAAGGATTGCATCCTCGAACAGGTCTGCCACCGAACGATTCTGGCCGGGCTCATCGAAGCGGAAGCGGCCCGGACGCACTAATGAGCTTCAGGGAGTGAGGTTAAGAGCGATGCTGTTGAGTTCGTGAGGAGGTGCACTTCCCATGGCTTGGCAGCCTCGCCGGCTCTCCGCCGAGCAGCAGCAGGAGCGGCGCCTTGAGGCAGC
>NZ_VHLB01000134.1:0-17324 GCF_006547365.1 Myxococcus sp. AB056
ATTCCACCCACCCCACCGCTGAAAACGGGTGCCAGTCCCGGCGACGCGGGGCATCGTGCGCGCCGCATGGCGCAGACACCCCCTCCCTCAGAGGCCCGGCCCCGGCCTCCAGTCCCCGCGCTCTTCCGCGTGGCCCTGGCTCCCATCCAGGCCTTCTTCCGCCTGGAGGCGGCCAGCGGCATCCTGCTCGCGCTGTGCGCCGTGGCCGCCATGGCGTGGGCCAACTCGCCGTGGGCCGCCAGCTACTCCGCCGTGTTCGACGCCCGCATGACGGTGGGGCTGGCGGGCGTCCACGCGGACTTCACGGTCCGCGAGTTCATCAACGACGGGTTGATGACGCTGTTCTTCTTCGTCGTCGGCATGGAAATCAAGCGCGAGCTGAGCTCGGGTGAGTTGCGCACCTTCTCCCGCGCGGTGCTGCCGCTCATCGCCGCGATGGGCGGCATGATTGTGCCCGCCGCAATCTACGCCGCCTTCAACCAGGGGACGCCCGCCCAGGCGGGCTGGGCCATCCCCATGGCCACCGACATCGCCTTCTCCATTGGCTGCCTCACGCTGGTCAGAACGCGCGTGAGCCACGGGCTGGTCGTGTTCCTCACGGCGCTGGCCATCTTCGATGACATTGGCGGAATCCTCGTCATCGCGCTCTTCTACGGCTCGGGGCTCCACGTCAGCTGGCTCATGGGAGCCCTGGGCGTGCTCGCCGTGCTGGCGTGCCTCAACCACTTCCAGGTGCGCAACGGCGTGGCGTACGCGCTGGCGGGCGCGGCGCTCTGGTACACGATGCACCACGGCGGCATCCACGCCACGCTGTCGGGCGTGGTGCTGGGCCTGTTCATGCCCGCACAGCCCCTGCGTCCGGGCCGCCACGTGCTGGAGGAACTGCGCATCTACGTGGACCGGGCGCTCCAGACGGCGATGGACGAGGCGACGCGGGGCGCGCAGATTCTCTACCTCGAGGAGCGTCTGGAGGAGCTGGAGCCGCCGCTCAACCGCTTCGTCCACCTGTGGCACGTGCCCGTGGCGTACGGCATCGTCCCCCTCTTCGCCCTGGCCAATTCGGGCATCTCCCTGGAGGGCATGGGCTGGGCGGACCTGCTCCGGCCGCTGCCGCTGGGCATCATCGCCGGCCTCTTCGTGGGCAAGCAGGTGGGCATCTTCCTGTTCACCTGGGGCTCGCTGAAGCTGGGTGTGGCGGACCGTCCCGGCCGTGCGACGCTGCCGCAGCTCCACGGCGTCGCGGTGGTGGCGGGCATTGGCTTCACGGTGGCCCTGTTCGTGGCGGGGCTGGCCTTCCCCACCCAGCCGGAGCTGCTCACGGAGGCCAAGCTGGGCATCCTGGTGGGCTCGCTGCTTTCCGCGGTGGTGGGCTACGCACTCTTGCGCTTCGTGGCGAAGCCGGCCGTCCCGGCGTAACGTAGAGGACAGGAACGCTCGTGATTCTCCAAGACCTCAACCGCGTGCGGCAAATCACCGTCATCGCGGCGCGCCACGGCTTTGGCGAGCTGGCGGAGCGCGCGGGGCTGTGGCGCATCCTCGGCCGCAAGGAGAAGGTGGAAGTCTCCCCGGAGGCCCAGCGCGCCTCCACCGCGCGGCGCTTCCGCATGCTGCTCAACGACCTGGGCCCCACCTTCGTCAAGCTGGGACAGGTGCTGTCCACCCGCGCCGACCTGCTGCCCGCCGAGTACATCGACGAGCTGGCCATGCTCCAGGACCACGTGGAGCCCATCTCCCTGGAGGATGTCCGCGCGCAGATTGAAGGTTCGCTCGGCGCCAGCGTGGAGAGCCTCTTCGCCACCATCGACCCGGCGCCGCTGGCCGCCGCGTCCATCGCCCAGGTGCACCGCGCGCTGACGCTGGAGGGCGAAGAGGTGGTGGTGAAGGTGCAGCGGCCGGGCATCGCCGAGCGCATCGACTCCGACCTGGGCGTGCTGCGCAGCCTGGCGCGCCTGCTGGAGGCCGTGGTGGAGGAGACGGGCGTGTACACGCCCTCCGGCATCGTGGATGAGTTCGACCGGGCCATCCACGAGGAGCTGGACTTCATCAACGAGGCCACCAACATCCGGGCCTTCCTGGAGAACCACCGCGAGCGGCCCTACCTCAAGATTCCGCGCGTCTACTCCGGCCTGTCCAGCCGCACGGTGCTGACCATGGAGTTCATCCGCGGCGTGAAGCTCAACCCCGCGGAGCTGAGCGAGCCCGAGCGCAAGGCCATTGCCCAGAACATCCTGGACGCCTCCTTCCGGCAGCTCTTCGAGGACGGCCTGTTCCACGGCGACCCGCACCCGGGCAACCTGCTGCTGCTGGAGGACCACCGGCTGGCGCTGCTGGACTTTGGCGTGGTGGGCCGGCTGTCGCGCCCCATGCAGGAGACGCTGGTCATGCTGTGCCTGGCGGTGGCGCTCAAGGACAGCGAATCCGTGGCGCGCATCCTCTACCGCGTGGGCGTACCGGACGCGCGCGCCAACCTGGTGGGCTTCCGCAACGACATCGAGGCGCTGCTCGGCCAGCACCTGGCCACCACGCTGGGACAGGTGGACACGCGCTCGCTGCTGAGGGACTTGCTGGACCTGGCGGTGAAGTACCGCATCCGCATCCCCAAGGAGTACGCGCTGCTCAGCCGGGCCTCCGTGTCCACGGAGGGCATGCTGCGCAGCCTGTACCCGGAGATGAACATCATCGAGGTGGCGCTGCCGTACGCCAAGGAGCTGCTCGCCGGGCGCTACGATCCGATGCAACTCCAGGGCGGCCTGATGCGCACGCTGCTGCGCTTCCAGGCCATGGCGCAGGACCTGCCCACGCAGTTGTCGCAGATCCTGCTGGACATGGAGTCCGGCAAGTTCACCGTCACGGTGCGCGCGGACCAGTTCGACAAGCTGAATGAGAACCTGCGCGGCGCGGCGGTGATTGCCTTCATGGGCCTGTGCGCGTGCGGGTTCATCGTGGGCGCGTTCATCTCCTTCGCGCCCAAGCCGTGGATGTACGGCAACGTGCCGGTGCTCGGCGTGGTGGGCATCGCGGTGGCCGCGGCTTTCTTCGGCGCGGCAATCACCTGGTACCTCTTCGGTGGCCGGGGCCTGGGGAAGGTGCGCTTGAGCCGCTTCCTCAAGAAGCCCCAGCGCAAGTAGCCCGCCGCCGCTACACGGGCCGGCGCCACAGGTCGGCGAGGTCCGCCGGGAGCTGCGAGGCCACGGCCGCCACCTCGTCGTCTGGAATCCGGTCCCGGATGGCGGTGAACACCACCGACAGGACGCGCAGCGCCTGGTCCACGGGGATGCGCAGGTGGTCCGCCACGTCGGTGATGAACTCCGCGCGGCCCATGCGCTTCGCGTGGGACGGGCCCCGGTGGATGTTGCACGTCCCGAGGATGGCGCCAATGCCGCCCTTCCCCAGAGACCAGAGCAGCTTGAGGTCCTCTCCGTCGGACAGGCGCCGCGCGAGCGTGCAGAACACCGCCTCCGCGCCCTTCCGGGCGTCCACGCCATTCACCTGGAACTCGCGGCTGTTGCCCAGTTCGTCCAGGAAGCCCTGGAGGTCAGCGGGCTCTTCACGCTCCTTGACCGGCGTGGCGTTGATAGGGGGTTCGGTGTGCTCCGCCATGGGGCTGCCTCCTTGGATGCCAGTGCGGCCGTGCCGCGTGCCGTCAGCGCTTGTCATGGTGGACATGGCACGGGCACGCCGCACCGCGACGTGCGTCCCCGGGAGCGGGTGCCCGGAAGGAAGCACGCCACTGCGGCCGTAGGCCCCCGCTGGCGCTGTTGCCTTCAGGTGCTCGACCAGCCGACCGACAATGGCCTTGCCCAGGCCTTGGCCCTGATGTGCCGGCTCCACGGCGATGTCGACGACCTGGAAGTGCCCTCTCGGACTGGCCTGTCGCGGAATGCCCGCGAAGCTACCGCAGAGCGTCCAACGTCCGTTGGAAGAACGCCACCGCCTCCACGCGTGTACGTGCGTGCGAGGCCGCGCGCGTCCCCGGCATGGCATCCCGGCACAGCATGGCCGCCACCTTGAAGCCCAACTCCGTGCACTCGGGCAGGAACGTGAAGTGGGCCGCGTCGTCCAACACCACCGTCGTCGCGTCGGGCAGCAGCTTCGCCAAATGCAGCCCGTGCTGTGCATGGGGCATGAGTTCGTCCCCCTTGGCGAGCACCAGCGTCACCGGCACGTCGATGTCTGCCACGTCCCGCGCCTCGTAGGTCCCCGCCATCCCCGGTGCCATGGCGAAGGCCGCCCGCACCCGCGAGTCCTTGTACGACGCCCGCGCCACCGCCATGTCGATTTGGCTGTAGTCCACGTCTCGAAGCTCGTCGCAACCTGGGTGCTCGCGTGTATCAGGTGCTGTGCAGAGGTTCGCGATCGGTGACAGGTTGAGCCGCGCGCCCGCCAACGCCAGCGCCGTGTAGCCCCCCATGGAGTGCCCCGCTGCACCGATGCGCTCCGTGTCCACACGAGGCCCCCAGACTGCGTCCTTCAAAAGCCCATCCAGGAGGGCCGTGAAGTCCTGGGGCCGCTCCCAGCCGCGCACATAGCCCTCAGGACTCGTGTCTCCGTAGGTATTGCCAGGATGGTCCACCGACACGACGATGAAGCCATGCGCGGCCAGGTGCGCGCCGAGCCACGACATGTTGATGGCCGCGCCGCCGTTGCCGTGGGACAGCACTACCAGCGGCCAGCGCTCCCGGGCATCCGAGACGGGGGCGTCCTTCGCGGCGACGAAGGGCACGAAGATGGGAGACGCCGTATGCTCCACCATGTGGGAGTCCAGCGGCGCTGGATACCAGACCACCGTCTTCAACGAACGCTGGCGGGCCGCGTCCTCGAAAGTCAGCGACGTGAAGCCCACAGCGTAGGCCGCGTCGTCGCCATGCCGCGTCGCGCCCGACGGAGCCGACGCGGAAGACACCTCCGGAGCAGGCGGGAAGGAGGCACAGCCTCCCATCAGGAGCACAACCCCGAGGCCCCCTGTGCCCAGGCGGATGACGAAGGAGGCGCTGCGACCGCGAAACGAACGATGGACCATGGCCATCCACCAACGCTTCAACGAAGGACCTATTGCGGCATCACGCCACAAAGAAAAGGCCACCGCGGCGTCATGAAGACGTCCGCGATGGCCTTATCCCCCAAGCGGTCAGACGTGCCGCTCACCCATGAGCCGCCGGGCGAGGCGCATCGCCATGCCCCGGGTGCTGCGGCGGCTGGAGCGTCTCATCGTCATCGTCCTTCTTGCCGAACCGCTCGCCCAGCCGCGTCTTCATGCGGTCCGCCACGACATAGAAGGCGGGCACCACCAGCAGGCTGAGCACCGTGGACACGGACAGTCCACCGAGCACTGCGATGGACATGGGCGCGCGCGTCTCCGAGCCCGCGCCTAGCGCCAGCGCCGCCGGCACCGCCGCCATCATGGTCGCGGTGGACGTCATGAGGATGGGCCGCAGCCGCACCGGTCCCGCGCGCAGCATGGCCTGCAACGCATCCGCGCCGCGCTCCCGCTCTTGCAGCGCGTAGTCCACCAGGATGATGGAGTTCTTCTTCACGATGCCCATCAGCAGCAACAGGCCAATCATGCTGAAGATGTTCAGCGTGGTGCCCGTGGCGAACAGGGCGAAGGCCGCGCCCGCCACCGACAGCGGCAGAATCGTGAGCACCGTCACCGGGTGCAGGAACGAATTGAACTGCGCGCCCAGCACCATGTACGCCACGCCAATCCCGAGGAAGAGCGCGAAGAACAGGCTGCTCATCGAGTCGCGGAAGGCCACGCTGGCGCCACCCGCCACCACGCGCACACCGCCAGGCAACTCCTTCGCCAGCCGCTCCACCGTCGCCAGGGCCTCTTCCTGGTTCGAGCTCGGCGCCACGTTCGCGTAGACGCTGATGGCGCGCTCACGGTCCCGCCGGGTGATGGCCTGCAGCGCGGGCCGCTCCTCCTGCGACACCAGCGACGACAACGGCACGAGCGCGCCGCTGGCCGTCCGGACCTTCAGCGTGGAGAGGTCCTCCGGCCTGGAGCGCTGGTCCGCCAGGAGCCGCATGCGCACGTCGATGCGCCGGCCGCCGGTGCTGTACTTGCCCACGCGCACGCCGCCCACCAGCGCGTTGATGGTGGTGGCCACCGACTGGATGGGCACGCCCAGGTCCGCCGCGCGGCCCCGGTCCGGGGTGATGCGCAGCTCCGGCATGCCCAACTGGTAGTCCGTGTCCACGTCCACCACCTTGCCGCTGGCCTGGAGCTTCTCCCGCATCTCCTGGCTGGCCTCCACGAGCTGCTCCCATTCCGAGCCGCGCACGCTGAACTCCACCGGGAAGCCGCGCTGCGCCGTGAAGCCGCTCTGGGACTGGTCCTGCACCACCGCGCGCAAGCCCGGGTAGCTGTTGAACTCCTTGCGGAGGATCTGCTGGAACTCCGACTGCGGCATGCGCTCGTCGGGCGGCTTCAAGCTGACGAACATCATGCCGGTGTTGACTGCGCCGCTGCCGAAACCGCCGACGACGGAGAAGACGCGCGTCACCTCGGGCCGGCTGCTGGCGAACTCCTCCGCCCGCAGGAACAGCCGGTTCGTCTCTTCGATGTTGCTGCCCACCGCCGTCTGCATGCGCACCAGCAGGCGGCTCTGGTCCTGGGACGGCACGAACTCACCCGGCAGCGCACGGAAGACGAAGACGCTGGAGGCCGTCAGCACCACCGCCCCGCCCAGCACCCACCACGGCCGCTTCAGGCCCCAGGCCAGGGTGCGCGCGTAGCCGCGCTCCAGCTTCTCGAAGCCCCGGTCCACCCAGACGCCAATCCGGCTGCGGCCTTCACGCGACGTCTTGAGCAACTGCGCGCAGCGCGCGGGGGCCAGGGTGATGGCCTCCACGTAGGACAGCAGCACCGCCACGCACAGCGTCACGCCGAACTGGAGGAAGTACTTCCCGATGACGCCGCTCATGAAGACGACGGGCAGGAAGATGGCCACCACCGCCGCCGTCGCCGCCAGCGCGGCGAAGGTGATTTCCGCGGTGCCCTCGCGCGCGGCGCGCACCCGGTCCTTCCCCTCTTCGGAGTGCCGGTAGATGTTCTCCAGCACCATGATGGCGTCGTCCACGACGATGCCCACCGCCAGTGCCAGGCCCAGCAACGTGAAGGTATTGAGCGTGAAGCCCAGGAAGTAGATGACCGCCACCGTCCCCAGCAGCGACATGGGGATGGCCAGCACCACGTTCATCGTGCTGGAGAGCGAGCCCAGGAACACCCAGCACACGAAGGCGGTGAGGATGCACGCGAGCATCAGCTCGAACTCGATTTCGTGGACGCTCTCCTCGATGAACTGCGTCGAGTCGAAGTTGATGCCCAGCTGCATCCCCTCCGGCAGGTCCTTCTGCATCTTGTCCAGCTCGGCCCGGATGCCCTGGGCCACCGCCACGGCATTGGCGCCGCGCTGCTTCTTGATGCCCAGGCCCTGCGCCGGCTCGCCGTTGATGCGCGCCATGCGGCGCACGTCCTCGAAGCCGTCCTCCACCAGCGCCACGTCCTTCAGGTAGACGGGGAAGCCGCCCTGCTCGCGCACGATGATGCGCCGCAGCGTCTCCAGGTCCAGGGCCTCGCCCATGACGCGGACGTTGACCTCGCGGCCCTGCGTCTCGATGCGGCCGGCGGGCAGCTCCACGTGCTCGCGCTGGAGCGCCGCGGACACGTCCGTCACCGTGAGGCCCAGCGCGTCCAGCTTCTGCGCGTCCACCCAGATGCGGACGTTGCGCTCCAGCATGCCGCCCAGCTGCACCTCGCCCACGCCCGGAATCGTCTGGAGCTTCTCCTTCACGCGGTAGCGGGCGTAGTCACTCACCACCTGCTGGCTGAAGGGCCCGGACACGCCGACCCAGAGGATGGGTTGGTCCTCCGGGTTGGACTTGGAGATGATGGGTGGATCAATGTCCAGCGGCAGCCGGCGCTGCACCTGGCTCACCTTGGTCTGCACGTCCTGGAGCGCCAGGTCCACGTTGCGCGACAGGTCCAGCTCGACGGTGATGTTGCCGCCGCCCTGGCGCGCGGTGGAGTTGATGGCCGTGACGCCCTCCACCTGCGTCACCGCTTCCTCGATGAACTCGAGGACGTCGCTCTCCACCGCTTCCGGGTTGGCGCCTTCCCACGTGACGGAGATGTTGATGGTGGGGAAGTCGACGTCCGGGAACTGGCTGATGCCAATACGCTGCGCGGCCACCAGTCCGAAGACGATGGTGGCCGCCATGATCATCCACGCCAGGACGGGCTTCTTGATGCAAGCCTCGGTGATGTTCATTGCCGGGCGCCTCCGCCGCCGCTGGCGGCCTCCGGCTCCAGCCGGGGCTCACCCGTGAAGGTGGGCTTGGGTCCCTCCGCCACGCGCACGTTGGCCCCGTCGCGCAGGGCCTCACCGCCGCGCACCACCAGCAGCTCACCGGGCTTCACGCCATCACGGACCTCCACGCGGCCATCCGCGGTGCGCAGGCCCAGCTCCAGCACGCGCTCACGCGCCTTGTTGCCCTCCACCACGTAGGCCAGGAAGCCGCGCTCGCTGGCGCGCACCGCCGTCTGCGGAATCACCGGACTGCCGCCGCGCGTGTCCACGGGCACCGTCACCGTGGCGAAGGCGCCCGGACGGAGCCGCTCGGCGTCCTCACCGGTGACTTCCGCCGTCACCGGCACCATGCGGCTGGCATCATCCGCGGCGGCGGCCACGTGTGTGATCTTCGCCGTGAAGGAGCCACCCTCCGCGGCCCGGACGGAGAAGCGCGCCGTCATGCCGGGCTGGATGCGGGACACGTCCGCCGCCGGAACCGTGAAGCGCAGCAGCAGCGGCTCGCGCCGCAGCAGCGTGGCCAACACGACGCCGGGCTGCACGTACTGGCCCGTCTGCACCGTGCGCGTCTGGAGCACGCCGTCCATGGGCGCGCGCACATAGGCGTCACGCTGGTTGAGCTGCGCCTGGTCCAGCAGCGCCTTCGCCGCCGCCACGTCTGCCTCCGCCGTGCGCGCGCGGGCCTCGAAGGTCTCCAACTGCTCGGCGGGCAGCAGACCGGGGCTGGCCTGGTTCACCGCGGTGCGGCGCTGCGCACCGGCCTCCGCCTCCACCAGCGTGGCGCGGGCTCGCGCCAGCGTGGCCTCCGCGGACCGCACGGCGATGGCGTAGCGGGCGGGCTCGATCTCCGCGAGCACCGCGCCCTTCTTCACCGACTGCCCTTCCGCGAAGAGCACCCGCTCCACGGCGCCCGGCACGCGGGCGGTGATCTGCACCCGCTCGAAGGCCTCCACGGAGCCCACCGCGTCCACCACGTACTCCACGTCCCGCGACTCCACCGGAGCCACCTCGACGGGGAACTGGATGGCGGCTCGGCCGCGACCCGCCGGCGCTGCTCCGCCTTGGGTGCTTTGCGCGTCCTTCTTGCAGCCAGCCCCCAGGGCCAGCGCGGCCACGGCCAGACCCAACGTTCCTGCGCGTCGCATTTCCTTCACGGTTCCTTCCCCAATGGGTCGAGTCCGACTGCCGCCCGCAGCCCCAGCAGCGCCACGCCCAACGCGAACCGGCTCTGGGCATACGCCACCTCTGCCTCGAACTGCTGCAGCGAGGCATCCGCCACCGTCAGCGCCGTGGACAAGCCCTGACGGTAGAGAATCCCCTGCTCCTCCGCGTTCTGCCGGGCCGTGCGGACCGCCAGGTCGCTCTGCGCCAGGGCGGCCTGGGCATTCTCCAGCGCCACCCTCGCCTGCTCGATGTCCACGTCCACCCGGCGCGTGGTGGCCTGGACCTGGAGCTCCGCCGCCCTCGCCAGGGCCACGCGCTCCCGGCGCTCGGCATAGCGCTCGCCGCCGTCGAAGAAGTTCCAGATGAGGTTGACGCCCAGGAAGCCATCACCCGTGCGGCCCGCGAGTCCGGCCTCGTTCGTGAGGCGGTAGGTCGCAGACGCGCCCAGCGTGGGCAACAGCCGGGCGAGCGGCTCCTTGGCGCTCTCCTCCAGCGCGTCCACCCGCAGACGCGCGGCCAGGATGTCCGGCCGGCGGTCCAGGGCCCCATCCGCCAGGGAGGCGTGGGCCTGCAGCGGCCGGCTGGCATCCGACAGCAACGCGTCCGGCGAGGCCAGGGTGCCCTTCACCGAAGACACCAGCAGGAAGCCCAGCTCCAGGCGCGTGGTCTGCGCGGCGTTGCGCGCGTTGGACATCTGCACCTCGGCGCTGGCCGCCTCCAGCTCCGCGCGCGTCACATCGTTGCTGCTGGCCAGACCCGCCTTGGCGCGGGCCGACGCGTCCTGAAGTGACTGGCGGGCGAACGCGAGGCGCTGCTCGGCGGCGCGGTACACCTGCTCCTGGGCCAGGGTGGCGAGGAAGGCGTTGGCGGCCTCGAAGCCAATCTGCCGGCGCGCCTCCACGGCCTCCAGCTCCGCCGCGTCGCCGTCCCTCCGCGCCGCGCGGTACAGGAAGATGCCGCGCGCGTCGAACAGCGGCAGGGAGGCGACGAAGTTGGCGTTGAAGGCGTTGTTGCGCTGGATGACCACCGTCTGGCCACCCACTTCGCGCGTCACCTCATTCAGACGCCGGGTGTAGGTGCCCGTTCCCGTCAGCTCTGGAAAGAAGAAGGCCCGGGCCCGAGCCAGCCGGGCCCGTGCGGCCTCTGACTGCTGCTCGGCGGCCAGCGCCACCTCGTTACGCTTCGCGGCAAGTTGCACCGCCTGTTCCAGCGTCAGCGGACCACCTTCCGTGGACAGGGCTTCCGCGGGCGGAGGCTGGGACGAAGGACTTGCGGGGGCACCCTTCGTGGATTCGGAGGCGGCGGGTGCGCCCCCCTCGGTCGCGGGCTGCTGCCCCGAAGCACTGGACGCGGTCAGGGCGAGCCAGGCGCAGAGGGGCACGGTGATGGCGTGACGGGGTCTATGCATGAACGGGCGGGGAAGGCTCGGGCGTCGGGGGAGCGGGTCGGCGCGCCATATAAACGGAGGGGGAGAGAAGGGGCTATGACGATTCGGCGTCTGGACGCTGGCCTGCGCGACAGACTATGGGTGGCGTTGGGTTCTCCTGGGTTCCGTAGCTCACTGTAGAAAGATTGCGGGCGCCACCAAGCGCCCGGGAATGCTCGGCCGATGCGTTTATTCCTGATGGGTTGCGTTCTTGCGGTGGTGGTCTCCGTTTCCGGCTGCAAGAAGCAGGAAGACCCACCCAATGCCGGGGCCATCCGCGTACTCGTTTCGTATGCGACGTTTCGTCCGGGCTGTCTCACGCTGACCGTCACGGACGTGGACGAACCCAGCCGCACCGAGACCGCCAACGTCCGGATGGAGCCTTCTGCCCGAAGCGACGTGCGGACGGTGGCCATCCTGGGCCGCGAGGGCTGGAGCCGGAACCTGCGGCTCACCGCCACCGCCAACGAGCGCTCCTGCAACGGGCCCGTGGTGGCACAGCACGAGGTCACCACGCAGGTGCCCGCGGTGGGCACCGCGACCGTGGAGCTCGACCTGCGCGCCCTGGACCTGGATGACGACGACTACGTCACCAGCGAGGGCGCCTTCCCTGGCTCGGATTGCGACGACGACGACCCGCGCATCCACCCCGGCGCGACGGAGCTGTGCGACGGCGTGGACAACAACTGCGTCAACGGCGAAGCGGATGCCCCCGGCGGCGCGACCTACTACCGCGACGCGGACGGTGATGGTTTCGGCGACCCGCTCGCCCTGCCCAACCTCTCCTGCACGCCTCCCGCGGGCTATGTCCTGGAGGCTGGTGACTGCAACGACCAGGACCCCAACATCCGCCCCGGACAGGCCGAGCTGATCTGCGACGGCAAGGACGACAACTGCGATGGGAAAATCGACAACGATCCGTTCGATGTGAACACGCCGTGCCAGACCGAGCAGAACTGCGCGGGGTCCATGCAGTGCGCGAGCACCGAGCTGACGACCTGCGTCAGCAGCGAGACGCCGCGGGAGTGGTTCGTGGACGAGGATGGTGACGGCCAGGCGGGAACCTCCGTGGGGCTCTGGTGCGCCAACCCGCCGCAGGACGCCGTGGAGCACAACACGGACTGTGATGACAGCTCGCGCTTCGTGTCGAACTCGGCCACCGAGGTGTGCGACCGGCTGGACAACGACTGCGACGGACAGGTGGACGAAGACCTGGCGGGCTGCGACACCGTGGCCTGGACGACGACGAACGCGACGCCCTCCTCGATTGTCTGGGAGACGGTGGCTGCGTACCCCGGCAACAAGGGCTGGCTCGCGGGACGCGACGGCCACGTCGCCCACGTCGATGGCGGGACGATCACCCCCGTGGCGAACTGCCCGGGTCAGTGGAAGTCCTCCTGGGTGACGAACAGCGGCCGCGTGTTCCTGGGCAACAGCGCGGGCAAGTTCACCACCCGGCTGCCGACCGACACCGGCGCGTGTGTCAACGTGAATGGCCCCGGGAACGCCAGCATCAACGGGATGGTGGGCTTCGAGAGCGGCAACCGCGTGGCGCTGTACGCGGTGGACAGCCAGGGCCGCATCCTCCTCTGGAACTACGAGGAGGGCGCCCCCACCCAGGCGGCCCCCGAGGAGCTCACGCGGCTCAACGACAACCTCAAGTCCATTGACGGTACCAGCCCGCGGACGCTGTTCGCCGCGGGCGCCGAGGCGCAGGGCGGCACCAACCGCCCCGTGGTCTGGCGCGGCCCCACGGAGGACGGCGGCACGTGGCAGAAGGAAGCCCTGGGCAACGTCGGGTCGACCGAATTCCTCTTCGGCATCCAGGTGCTCTCACCGAACCATGTCTACGCCGTGGGTGACAAAGGCCTCTTCCTGGAGCGCGCGGGCACGACGTGGAGCGTGAAGCCCGCCATCACCCTGCCAACCTCGGCCCCGGCGGACATCCGCGGACTGGTGGCCTTCGGCAGTAAGGCCATCTACGCCGTGAGCTCCGGAACGAACGACATCCACTTCTTCAACGGCACGGCCTGGAGCACCGCCTTCGCGCCGTCCAGCCCCATGAACGCGCTGAGCGGAACCGGCCCGGCCGACGTCTGGGTGGCGGGCCACAGCGGCGCGCTCGTGCGCTGGCGGCCCTGAGGCGGCGGGCGGACGGACACCATGGACCTGCGCGCGGACGGCCTCACGGTGCGGTACGGAGCGAGGCAGGTCCTGTCCGGCGTGAGCTGCGCGCTGCCCCCCGGGACGCAGGCACTGGTCCTGGGGCGCTCCGGCGCGGGGAAGACGACGCTGGTGAAGGCCCTGGCCGGCCTGGTGCGGCCCACGGAGGGCCGCGTGCTGTGGGATGGGCAGGATGCGGCGCGTCTGACGGCCGCCGAGCGGCGCGAGCAGCAGGCGTCGTTCGGCATGGTGTTCCAGACGGACGCCCTGTTCGACTCGATGACGGTGCTGGAGAACGTCATGGCGCCACTCACCCGCCGCCATGTCCCGGAGGCCGAGGCCCGGGCCCGCGCCAGTGACGTGCTGCGGGCGGTAGGGCTCGCGGACGCGGCGGATACGCTGCCGGAGCGCCTGTCTGGCGGCATGAAGAAGCGCGCGGGAATCGCGCGGGCCCTTGCGGCGCGTCCGTCGGTGGTGCTGGCGGATGACCCGTTCGCGGGGTTGGATCCGGGCACGGCGCGGCAGGTGGCCCGGGTGCTCCTGGACGTGTCCCAGGGTGGCACGCTGCTGGTCGTGGCGACGGAGGCTCCGATGGACCTGCCCCTGCCCCGCTGGCTGTACCTGCGGAGTGGCCGGCTGGTTCATGACGGGCCCCCCGCCCCCGAGTGGGAGGATGCACCGGACGAGGTGCCGGCATGACGCGAAGTGCGCGAGCACATCAGGGCGCCAGAACGCGCCACCAGGAGGGCGCGGCCCCAGTCGTGCCGCCGCCGAGCCTCCACCCGGATGAGATGCCGCCATGTCGCTCTTGACGAGGCTCGGACGAACGGCGCTGGATGCGCTCCGTGGAACCGGCGCGCTGGGCCTGGTCGTGGGCCGCACGGTGCTGGCGCTGCCGAAGCTGGAGCGCCGCGAGTTGGGCCGTGCGCTGGTGCAATTTGGCTACGGCTCCCTGCCGCTCGCGCTGGCCACGGCGGCGCTGGCCGGCATCATCGTGGTGCTGCAATCGGGCATCTACGTCCAGCGCTTCGGCGCGCGGGCCTTCCTCGGCTGGGCGGCGGGTTATGGCGTGCTGTGGGAGTTCGGCCCGCTGCTGCTGGGCCTCATCATGTCGGCGCGGCTCGGCGCGCGAAACGCGGCGGAGCTGGCGCTGATGCAGGTGGGCGGACAGATTGAAGGGCTGAGGGGCATCGGCCTGGACCCCTTCGCCATCCTCGTCGCGCCGCGCGTGGTGGCCATGGAGGTCAGCATGCTGGCGCTCAGCGGCGTCACCTTCGCGGTGGCCATCCTCTTCGAGTCCGTGGCCGCCCTGCTCGCCCTGGGCCTTCCAGTGCGCGTCTTCTTCGGCACCTTCTCCCAGCTTCTGGGGCCGCTCGACCTCCTGGGCGGCGTGGTGAAGACGGGCATCTTCGGACTGGCCATCGCCCTGCTGTCCACCACCGTGGGCCTGTCCGCGCGAGGCGGCGCACACGCCGTGGGCCAGGCGGCGGCCAACGCGGTGGTGCGAAGCTGCGCGGCCATCTTCGTCCTCGACTTCGCCCTCACCTCCTTGCTCGCGGGGTGGATGGGATGAGCGGCGTGCTGTCGTTCTTCGGAGCGCCGGTGGTGATGCTGGCGCGCACGGTGCGGGCCTCCACCCGGGACGGCGTGCCCTGGCGCGAGTCCCTGGCGCAGCTCCACGAGCTGGGCGGGCGCAGCGTGTGGCTCGTGATGTCCGGCATGGCCTTCTTCGGCGCGGTGCTCGTCACCATCGCCAACAGCCAGGCGCGGCGCTTCGTGGGCAACGTGGCGGTGCTGGGGCCCGCGTACTTCGAGCTGCTCATCCGCGAGCTGGGCCCGGCGGTGTCCGCGCTGCTCACGGCCTCGCGCGCGGGCGCGGCGCACGCGGCCGAGCTGTCCACCATGAGCGTCAACGAACAGGTAGAGGCCCTGGAGATGTCCGCGGGCGACCCCTATGCGGACCTCGTCGCGCCCCGGGTGTTCGCGGGCGTGATGGGCGTGCCCCTGCTGTGCACCCTGGGCACCATCGCGGCCACGCTGTCCGCGGCGGCGGTGGCGCAGTTCGCCTTCGGCGTGGACGGGCGGGCCTTCATGGACCCGCGCTACGTGGACGGCTGGGACTTGCTGGCCGCGTTCCTGAAGGCCGCGGGCTGCGGGCTCTACATTCCCCTGGCGGCGGCGGTGGCGGGCCTCAAGGCGCGCGGCGGCGCCGAGGCCGTGGGCGAGGCCACCACCGACGGCGTGGTGGCGGCGAGCCTGGGATGCCTGCTCATCGACCTCGCCGTCTCGCTGGCCTTCCAACTGGTGCGCCTGTGAGCGAGCCCCGCGCATGACGCCCCTTCCCGACAGCGAGGCCCTGCGATTCCGGGACGTGCACGTCGCGTTCGACGAGGGACGCCGGCGCGTGCTCGCGGGGCTCACCGCGGACGTGTCCACGAAGGATCTGACGTTCATCGCGGGCGCCAGTGGCACCGGGAAGAGCGTGCTGTGCCGACTGGCGGTGGGGCTGCTGCGCCCGGACGCGGGCGAAGTGGTGCTATGGGGAGAACGCGTGGACTCCAGGCCCGAGCGCGAGCTGGTGTCGCTGCGCCGACAGGCGCCCTACCTGGTGCAGGGCCCGGCGCTGTTGGAGTGGCGCACGCTCCGGCAGAACGTATGGCTGGCGGACCCGGCGGCGTCCGTGGACGACGTGGACGCCGCGCTGGCGCAGGTGGGTCTTCTGGACTGGGCGGACCGGCTGCCACCGGAGCTGGGGCCCGGAGCGAAGAAACGGACGGCCATCGCCCGGGCGTTGGTGCTCAAGCCGCGCTATCTCCTCTTCGACGAGCCGACGACAGGCCTGGACCGGAAGGCGGCGGGCCAGGTGGAAGAGGTGCTCGCGTCGCTGAAGGCGCGGGGCTTGGGGGGAATGGTGGTGTCCCACGACTACCGGCAGTTGAAGGCGCTGGCGGACCGGGTGCTGGTGGTGGCGAACAAGCAATGTGCCTACCTGGGCACGCCGAAGGGCTTTCTGGAGTCCTCCGCGCCCGAGCTGCGAGTACTGACAGCGCCATTCATGGAGGGCGCGACGGATGGATGAGCGACGGCTGGAGCTGAAGGTGGGCGCCCTGGTGTTGGCCTCCATCGTGGGCGTGCTGTTGTTGCTGTGGCTGATGGGCGAATTGAAGCTGGGCTCGGAGACGGGGCTGGCGGTGGACTTCGGCCACACGGGGAACGTGGTGGAGGGCGCCCCCGTGAAGCTGGGCGGCGTGCAGGTGGGACGCGTGCAGGACATCCAGCTCCAGCCCGAGCGGCGGGACGCCCAGGGACGCCCGCTGCCCGTGCGGATGGAGCTCGCGGTGGCACCGGAGGCCGTGGGCGCGCTGCGCAAGGACGCGCGCGTGACGGTGGCCACGGTGGGCATCCTGGGAGAGCCCTACCTGGAGCTGAACCCGGGCTCGGCGCCGGAGCGGCTGCCCGCGGGCACGGCCGTGCGGGGAACGGACGCGCCCCGGCTGGACGTCCTGGCCGAGCAGCTCACCCGCTTCGTGGACCTGCTGTCCCAGATGCTGGAGGAGGACCCGGAGGCCATCCGCGGCCTCGCGGCGAACGTCTCCCGGCTGGCGAGGACGCTGGACCAGTTGCTGACGGAGAACCGGGGCGACGTGAAGGTGCTCGCGTCCGAGCTGGCGGCGGCCTCGAAGGACTTGCGCCAGCTCGCGGGCCTGGCGCGCGAGGCCTTCCAGCCTGGGGGCAAGGGCGCGCAGCTGTTGGACGATGCCGCGGCGGCAGCGGCCGTCGTGCGACGCGACCTGCCGGGGCTGACGAAGTCCGCCGGGACGACGCTGGACGGACTGGCGGCCGTGACGGGCCCGCTGGGGCCCGAGGACGGCGCGCGGGTCAAGGTCGCGCTGGAGCGCCTCACCTCGGCCTCAGGACAATTGGAGAGCATCGCGGCCCGCGCGGACCGGGTGCTGGCGAAGCTCGAGGCCGGCGAGGGCACCGCGGGCGCGGTGCTCCAGGACGGCAGGCTCTACGAGGAGCTGCGCATGCTGGTGACGGACCTCCGCAAGCACCCGTGGAAGGTGCTCTGGAAGGACTGAGGCCCGGGCGTCGGGCACCTATCAGGACGCAGCGTGAAGGCGTGCAAACACGGGCCCAATTGTTCAGGGTGTGGCCTCCCCCCCATTCTGGGAGCGCACCAAATCATTGCTGGTGGTACAAGCCCGGGCCGTGAAAGCCCCCCAGCCCCTGGCTCTAATACACATCTCCGAGCCCAC
>NZ_VHLB01000135.1:0-17205 GCF_006547365.1 Myxococcus sp. AB056
CCATCGCCCCACGCCCCTCCTCAGGTGCCCAGAAACCGCTCGCATCCCCTTGGCCCCGCGCGTCACCACGAAACATCTCTCCCCCTCTTCTCGGGGGCTCGCGACCAACGCCCCCTCAATCTCAGATACGGACCCAGCCCTTTTTATTGTGCATTCTGTTCAAAAAAATCCGGGGCGCCCCGAGCGGAGGCGCCCCGTAAAACCTGTATCGCCGTCGCGATTCAGGACAATCCGGAAAACTGTCACTTATTTACGACGTGCGTTGTCCGAGCCGTCCGGATGAGACGCCGTATTCACGGACGGGACGACGGACATCCTCGCCGAGAACGGCGGGTGTGCCGTCAGACCCGGGGTGGGCTCCGGCGGTGGGTCATGCGGGTTGATGCTCACCACCGCCCCATCGCGCTTCGACTTCTTCGAAAGCTTCTTCACCATCGCATCCCCCTCTGCGCGGCACCGGCGGGGCCCGGCGGCATGCCATCTCCCCGCCTCCGCCTTGGTACTACGCACCGGGTCGGATTCCTTGGCCATCATTCGAAGAGGAGGATGCCGTGGACCCAGTCCGCGGAGGGGTTGGCCGCCAGCCATGTGCGCCGCGCGTCGCGGAGCGCGAGGGCCGCCGGCGCGCCGCTCCGGATGCGCTCACGCACCGCTTCGAAGAAGCGCCCCGCCGAGTCGGGGATTTCCACCGTGGAGGCCAGCACCGTGGCCGCGCCTGCTTCGATGAAGGCCACCGGCAGGCTGAAGGACTCATGAAGGAAGGGCGTGGCTCTTGCCGCACTGCACGTGGCCAGAAGCACGAGCGGCGCGCGCTCCAGCTTCAGCGCGCGGACCTGGGGGGCGGACAGCGCGTATCGGCCATCGGGTTCAGGCGCCAGCACCACCAGCGAGGCGTCTGACATCTCGGGGCTGAAGGCGCCGTGCGCGTGGATTTCCACCTCACTGGCCTGCGCCATGGCCGCCAGCACCCGGGTTGGCGTGGCTTGCATGCCCGACAGCTCGATTCGCTGCGGATCCGGCGCGTGCGGCGGCTCCAATGGAAGCAACCGCGGGAGCCCCAGCGCCGCGGGCGCCTCCACCCCATTGACCACAAGGTGCGGCCCGCCGCCACGAGCCGGCACGGGAGACGCGCCTCCGGGCCGCCCCACGCGGTAGCTCCAGGCGAGCTCCGCGGGCAGCAGCCCCCGCAGGCCATGCACCGGCGGCAGCGCGAGCACGTCCACCCGCTCGCATCCCATCAAGGCGGCCTGGAGTGACGGCGGCACCAGCCCGGAGGCGTCCCGCCCCAGGGGCTCCGCGCGGCTGGCATCGAAGTGCCCCTGCAGTTCACCCGTCGCGCCGCGCAGCGCGACCACCGAGCGCTCATAGTCCACGGCGACGCCCAGCACACACCGCGCGGGGACCTCCACCTGAAGCGCGGCGCCCATGAGCGCCAGGGCCTCACCTGGGGCGCCCGTGCGGCCTGCCTCGTGCGCCAGGACGTTGTAGGCCCCCATGCGCGTCTTGCGCGCGTCCACATCGTTGGGAAGGGCCTCTGCCTGTTGGATGGCGCCGCGAAGCAGCTCCAGCCCGGTGGCGCGGTCGCGCTCCAGCACGAACTGCCCCTCGGCGAAGCGCATCTGCGCGAGCTTGCCCGGGGAGGGCTGCCCCCGGTGCAGCTCGGCCAGCGTGCGGCGCAACAGGTCCGCGTCCTGGCTGTCCGAGCCGAAGCGCGCCAGGTACGACAACAACAGCGCGCCGGGCAGCCCCAGTGGCCGGCCACACTCCTGCGCCAGCTCCAGCTCGTTCCGCGCCTCGTGCGCGTCGAACTCCAGCCACGACAGGTAGGCCAGGTTGCGGTGCACGTAGGTGCGCTGCTCGCAGACGTCGGGCGTTCGCGCCAGGGACTCGCGCAGGTAGGCGCGCGCGCTGGTGATGTCCAACCGGTAGCGAGCGATGTGCGCCAGCTCCTGGAGGAACTGTTGCTCCAGCTCCCATTCCTCCTGCTCCCGGGACGCCAGCCAGCCACTCCACGCCTGCTCGAAAGCCTCCGCCGGGCGGTTGAGCGCGAGATAGAGGTCCGACAGCCGCTTCTTCAGCGTGGCGCAGCGGTAGGACAGCCCCTTGCCCTGACAGGCCCCCACGGCCGCGCGAAGCCGCGCCTCCGCCTTCCACCATTCGCCCGCGCGCTCCTCGGCCCCCGCCAGCTCCCGCTCGGCCAGCAGCGACAACCAGGGGTCCTCGGCCGCGCGGGCCAGCCGCGTGAAATCCTCCAGGTGGCGCGCGCCTGCCTTCTGATTGATGAGCCCGCCCAGATACAGGTCGTCCTCGCCTGAACGCCGCAGCGTCTCCAGGAAGCGCGCTGGCGAGGACAGCTCGCCCCGCACGAGCTTCGCGTAGTCCGCCGCCAGGGGGGCACGGCGGCTGAAGTCCCGCTCCGCCACACGCTGCACGTAGCCGCGAAGCACCTCGCCGCCCTGGACGCCGTCCAACACGTCCGCCAGCGGAAGCAGGCGCAGGGTCCACTCCCGCGACGGCGCGGCCCTCACCGCGTCGTAGAACGCCAACCGGACGATGCCAGGAAAGCGCTTCGCCTCCTCCAGCGGGAGCCGCGCCTGCGCGTCCACCATCAGGTCCCGCACCGCCGCGCGAGCCCCCTTCCAGGCCCGCCCACGCGCCTGCGTCTGCTGCCGGAGCGCCCGCGCGCGGATCCGCGCCTCCTCGCTCCAGCCCGGCTCCCCGCGCTTCACCACCGCGTCGAACGCCTCCGCGGCCAGCAGCGTCAGCCCCATCTCCCGCAGCACCAGCGCCCGGTTCCACTGCGCCTGGGCGTGCTCGGGCGCTTGTCGCAATACCCCGTCCAGCAGCGCCAGCGCCTGTTCCGGATGCCCCTGCTCCAACGCGACGATGGCCAGGTCGCTGTCCCGGTCCGGTGACGGCGACATCCGGTGGAGGAAGTCGGAGGCTTGCCGCAGGTCCCTGCGGACCAGGTACGCGGCGGCAATGCCATGCAGGTCCCCCTGGTCCTCCAGATCCGCCAGCGCCCGGAGCGGCAATGCCGAGCCAGCCCCGCCCGGAGAACCACTGACACCCGCCCGCAGGGGCACATAGGGCCGGTGTCCGTCCGCGCGTGCATAGGCGACCCTCGCCTCGATGAGGCGCGACGACGTCTGCGCGAGCCAGACCTCCTGCTGGGAACCCCGCTCACCGGCGCTCTTGACGACGAGCACCAGGACGATGGCCGCCGCCACGGCGCCCACCGCGAACGGTGCCCAGCGCCAGTGAGCGCGCCCTGGCACTTCGGCCGGAGCACGTGTCCTGGGCGCATCCGGCGCCGTCCAGGTTTCGGGCGCGTCCTCCTGCTCGTGCGCCAACACCCGCGGGTCCCCCATCACATGGAAGCCCAGCAACTCCAGTTGCATGGCTTCGTGCAGGCCGGACGCGCAGGGGTCACAGCGAGCGAGGTGATGCCGGAAGTTCTCCTCGTCCACGGGCGGCAGCTCGCCGTCGAGGAAGAGGGACAGCCTGTTGCAGAGCGTCCCCATCATGCGCTGCCCCCTCCGTCGCTCCCGGTGAGCGGCAGCAGAAGCGCCTTCAACTCCTTGCGGGCTTGATAGAGCCAGCTCCCCACGGTGCCTTCGGGGACCCCCATGCGCAGGGCGATGGCGCGGTAGCGAAGCCCCGAGGCATGCAGCGAATACGCCTCACGCACCCTGGGATTCGACAACTGGGCGATGGCCGCCTGGAAGTCCTTCTCCGAGATGTGCTCCCAGACCTCCATCGCCTCAGGCTCGGGGGCCGCAACGCCCTCGCGCACCAGCCGCAGCTCCGGACGGTCCTGCT
Organism: Myxococcus sp. AB056; assembly: GCF_006547365.1. Lineage (NCBI taxonomy): Bacteria > Pseudomonadati > Myxococcota > Myxococcia > Myxococcales > Myxococcaceae > Myxococcus > Myxococcus sp. AB056. The sequence continues at coordinate 3,823 of NZ_VHLB01000135.1, forward strand.
CCAGCAACTCCGAGCGCCGCTTGCGGCATTGGTCGAGGAAATGATTGGTCATCGCCCGACACAGCCACGCCCTGTAGACGGGCTCCGGCTGCGCGGCGAGTGCCCCGTGATGCAGCAGTCCGCGCGTGAGCGCCTCCTGCACCAGGTCTTCCGGATCGATGCCCCCCTGACCGCACAACCGTCTCGCCAGGGCCAACAGCATGGGCCTGACACGATGCGCGAACTCCTCGAACCCGTCGGGATGCACATCCGTACTGTAGGCCACAGGAATGCGAATGACTGTGGCAATGCGTTGGCCGCTCATCGACCCGGACTCCTTCCACGCCTATCGAAACGAAGTCCGGGGCAATCCTTGGAAGGCCGTCGTGAAGCAGACTCAATCGCATCGAGTTGCGCTCGCTCACCGACATCCCTGCCGTCCCGCGGGCCAGGGACGGGCCGGCGTCAGGCCAGCGCGGCGGAAATCGAGGCAGGCTGCGCCACGGGTAATTCCAACGTCAACGCCGCGCCCCCCAGGGCTTCCGAGCGTCCCGCACTCAAACGTCCGCCATGCCGTTCGGCGATGCCTCGCGCGATGGCCAGCCCCAAGCCGGTCCCCGGCCGAGGTCCCTCGCGCTTGCGACCCGTCACGAAGGGCTGGAAGAGCCGGGGCAGCAGCTCCGGTGGAATGCCAGGCCCGCTGTCCTCCACCCGGACGAGCAACCGGCCGTTCGCCTGCTCAATGGAGGTCCTCAACCGCGGTGCGGGCACGTCTCTCAGGGCGAGCAGGGCATTCTCCAACAGGATGACCATCACCTGTGAGAGCTGGGACTGGTCGGCCTCCACCGTGAGCGACGCGACCTCCTCGGACTCGAAGGAGACGTCGGGCGCGAGAGAGCCCAGTCCCTGCCGCGCGGTGGAGTACGCCAGCGCGACCGTGGCTGAGACATCCACGCGGCGCAGGTCCAGCGGGCGCGGGCGGCCATAGCGCAGCAGTTCGTCCACGAAGTGACTGGCGCGGTCGATCTGCTCCCGCATGGCCGCCACCGTGTCCGGGTCCCCGCCCCTTCGCTCCAGCAGCTTGAGGTGCGCGGCGAGCACGCCCAACGGATTGCGGACCTCATGGGCCACCGCGGACGTGAATTGTCCCAGCTCCGCCAGCCGCGCGGATTGGTCCGCGCGCGCCTCCTCGCGAGCGAGCGCCACGGCCAGTTCGTCACTGGTGGCCCGGCCCTTGAGGAGCCGGCGCCCCAGCCAGGCCTGAAGCGCCTGACGCACGGGCTCGAACGCGAGCGCGGCCAGGGCCAGGAGGAAGAAGGCACCTACGCGGTACTCGGTGAGGAACGGCTGCCCGCTGCCCGACAGCAGCGTCAATACGCCAAAGAGGAAGCCCGCGGACAACACCGCCGCCACCGCGGAGTAGACGAGGCTGCGTTCGAGCAGCCGTCGGTCCGCGGCTGGCTGATGGGCATTGATGACGTGCACCAGCACCAGCAGCGCCGCCAGCACCAGGTACATGCCGAAAGGCAACGCGTACCCGCCCGACAGCAACAGGGCGTTGCCGATACTGCCCAGGTACGCGAGCAGCCCGGCAATGCCCAGACTGAGGAGGATGGGCCGTCGCTCGGGAGCTTCGCCGCGGTACGCGCGCGACAGGTGCACCAGCGGCACGCTCGCCGCCGCCACGGCGAGCACCATGGTGGGCCAGAACAGGGGACCTCGCCCCATCGCCAGCGGCCCGTGCAGGACGTTGGGGAGGAACGCGCCAATGCCCGTCACCACCACCGCCACGCCGTACGCGAGCACCACCAGCCGATAGGAGCGCTGCCGGGTCACGTCATAGGCGGAGTGCAGGTACGCCGCCGCGACGAAGGCCCCACCCGCGACGAAGCGCTCCCCCACCCACGCCAGGGACGGGATGCAGAGGAGCAGCAGCGCGCCCGTCCACCCCGCGGTCGCCAGACAGTAGAGCGCCAGGCCTCGTGCGTTGTGCCCCCGGAGCGCGGCCGTGAAGAACAGCAGCAACGACACGGAGAGGACAGGCACGAGGCTGTAGGCGAACAAGGGCCCCATGCCGGTACTGTGACAGATCAGCGAGCGGCGTGAGGCGGACTCGCCGCCGAGGTATGGGCGGTGATGGCCCGGGTCATCGTCTCCCAGTCATCCGGGTGCAGGTCATGCCCCGCGTCCTGCAGTGTCACCAGGCGCGCGCCCTTGACGGCACGGCTCAAGGCCACGCCATGCGCATGGTCGATGACCGGGTCCACCGAGCCGTGGATGACCAGCAGCGGCGCTTCAATCTCACGCGTCCGGCCGTACCACTCCAGGCCACCGGACAGCCCCGCGTGGTTCAATGCACATTGAGGCGCGAGCGCGCGCCGGTAGTCCTGTACTGCTCGCGCCCGCACCCGGGCTTCGTCGAACGACCTCCGCGCACGGCCCACGCACAACCGTGAGAGTTCGACCTGGAAGCCGATGGCCTCCACCTCGTCGGACCAGTTCAGCGTGGCGGCCCGCTGGAAGTGCGCGAGCACCGCCGGGTCCATGCCCGGGTCCTCGAAGTCAGGCTCCGAGAAAATCTGGGCGCTGATGAGCGTCAGCGAGCGGACTCGCTCCGGGTACTTCAACGCCACCATCTGGCAGAGCAGGCCGCCCAATGACATTCCCACGAGGTGCGCGCGCTCGATGCCATATCCATCCAGCACGGAGATGGCATCGGAGGCGAGGTCGTCCAGCGTGTAGGACGTGGCGCCTGGCACGCCGTGAGAGGAGCACCCCGTATCGCGGTGGTCGTAGCGGATGACGAAGCGCCCCATCCGCGCGAGCTGCTCCATGAGCCCGTCGGGCCACCCCAGCATCGAGCTGGCCGCCCCCATCAACATCAGCACGGGGGCGTCGCCCTCGCGCCCGAAGTGCTCGGTGCAGAGCCGAATGTCGCCCGATTCGATGATGCGCTCAGACATCCAGGAACCCCTTTCGACGGCCAGGAACTGGCGTGGACGAGAGGTTAATAACCGACGCGTCGGTTATTATCAACCCGCACCCTTTGGACGCCCCTCCAAGCGATGCAACCTTCAGTCGAAGGACTCTCGTGGAAACACGCACCCGAGCAACGTGCGCAAGCGAGCGAGGACGTACTCCGTCAACGGCGGCGTCCGCTCCACCAACCACTGCATCGTCGCACCCGCGATGACGCCTTGAAGCAAGGCGGACACCGCGCCACGGTCGACGGAGGGAGGAAGCCGGACGGCGATGGCGTCGCGCACGAGCAGATTCCGCTCATGCGCCATCTGTCTCAACTTGGGGTCTCTCACGTCCTCCCAGGCCAGGAGCAGGTGTGCGTCGAGCGCCTCGCCCTCCCCCATCACCGAGACCAGCGTCTTCAGGAAACGCCAGAGGCCCTGTGCTCCGACTTCCACGGGCAGACCGGCGAAGTACTCGCGCTTCTGCTCGGCGGTCCGCTCCATGAGCCGGAAGTAGAGGTGCTCCTTGTTCTTGAAGCGCTGGATAAGCGCCGCGCGGGACATGCCCACCGCGACGGCCACGTCATTCAGCGTGAATGCGCCCGGCCCGCTCCGAAGCAACACGGACATGGCGGCGTCGAGGATGGCTTCGTCGCTGTGCAGCTTGGGCCGGGGCACGAGCCCTAGATAACACGCGCGGCGAACGCGCGCGCTCAGCGCACCGTGGCGAGAAAGCCGTCCAGCAGCCGATTCACCTCGTCTGGCGCGTCGAGTTGCACCCAGTGCCCCGTGCCCTCCACCTTCGCGTGCGGCAGCTCCGGCACCAGGTGGTGATACGAGCCCGGTTCCTCGTTGAAGGCCGTCACTACCGACAGACGCGGCCCCGAGTAGCGCCGCAGCGGCGTCACGGGGTCGAAGTCCAGCAGGGCTCCCAGTCCGCCCCGGACGCCCTCTTGGGACGTGGCGCGCATCTCGGAGAGCACCCGCTCGCGCACCTCCGGCCGGGACGGCGCCAACATGGGGCCCCAGGCCTCCTCCACCACCGCGCTCCAGGCCTCGGTCCCCAGCACCGCCATCAAGCCCTGGGCCTGCTCCGCGGGCATCGAGCGTCCATCCGAGGCCGGGTCGAGGAGGAACAACCCCGCGACGCGGCCCGGATGCGCCCCCGCGTAGGCCACGCAGACGGCTCCGCCCAGGCTGTGCCCCACCAGCACGAAGCGCTGAAGCCCCAGCCCATCCACCACCATCCCCACATCCCGCGCGAAGTCCTCCACGGCGAAGCCGCCGTCCCGTGGCAGCTCGGACTTCCCGTGGCCACGCAGGTCCAGTGCCAAGGCACGGCGGTGCTCGCGCAGATGCGACAGCTGCGCGGCCCAGTGCGTGGTGTTGCCGGCGCTGGAATGGACGAACACCACCGGCAGTCCACCCACGCCCCCATCGTCGACATTCAGCAGTCCCGTGGAACCCATCATGACGGCCTCCTCTGGCCTCGAAGCGCGCAGTCGTGCGCGACCTGATGCTTGTGGAGTACGGCCCATCCCTGACAGAAACTGTCAGCAATGGCACGAGTCGACCGGGTGATGCGGCTGCTGGACTTCCTGCGGGGCCGGGATGGGACGACGGTGACGGAGATCGCCGAGGCGCTCGACGTGAGCGCGCGCACCGTCCACCGGGACCTGGCGACGCTGCGACAACAAGGCATTCCCCTGAGCAGTGACACAGGCCCTGGGGGTGGCGTCAGGCTGGAGCGGGACCGGGGCGTGGCGGCCGTCCACCTGTCGCAGGAGGAGGTGGTCGCGCTCTGGCTGGCCGCGAACCTGTCCGCGACGGGCAGCACGTTGCCCTGGGGCAGCGCGGCGCGCTCGGGGCTCCAGAAGCTCTTCGCCAGCGTCCCCAAGGAGCGGGCCCGGGGCATGCGTGAGCTCTGCCGCCGCGTGGTGGTGGGACGGCCGGCGAGCACCCGCGTGCTGGCGGATGTCGGAACACCGCCGGAGGAGCTGCTCGCTGTCTTCGAGCGGGCCTTCCGCGAGCAGGTCTGCCTGTCCTTCGAATACCGCGACCGGCACCGCAAGGCGACCCGCCGCATCGTGGAGCCGCACGGGCTGCTGGTCGAATCGCCCGTCTGGTACGTGCTGGCCCGGGACGTGGAGAAGGCCGCGGCGCGAATGTTCCGCATGGACCGCATCCGCCGGGCGCGCCTCGTCCCCGACCGCCCCTTCACGCCCGACATGGAGGGCCTGCGAGCCCAGGCCGAGGCCCAACGCGCGGACGGTACGCGAGCCTCAGGCTGAGGTAGGCTGCGCGCCCGCCGGAGCCGGAGTGCGCGCCGGAGTCACCAGGAGTCACACGGTGCGGTACTTCGCCATGGTCGCGGCCGGGGCCACCCTCTGGGGGTGCTGGGCGCTCTTCTTCCGTCCAGCGGGGCTCGCCGGGCCGCAGAACGCATTCCTCGTGCTCCTGGCCATGTCGCTCCCGGCGCCCGTCCTGTTCCGGCGCGATGCCCTGCGCGACCGCCGGGCCACCCTGGCGATGCTCGTCGTGGCGCTGGCGGACGCGGCGAACACGGCCCTCTTCTTCGCCGCCATGGAGCGCGGGCCGGTGTCCATCGCCGTGCTGACGCACTACCTGGCGCCCTTGATGCTGGCGCTGCTGGCCCCCTGGGTGCTGGGCGAGGAGCGCTCCACCCGGGCCCTGATAGGCGGCCCCGTGACGCTGGTGGGCCTGGCCCTGCTCATCGGCCGGCCCGACGGTGACTTCTCGGGGCTGACGGCGCTGCTGGGCGCGGGCAGCGCCTGCTTCTACGCCATCATCGTCCTGGCCGCGAAACAGGCGGCGCGGGCCTATTCACCCATGGCCGTGACATCACTGCATGCCCCCATCTCCGCGGGCGTGCTGCTGCTCTGTTTCGGAGACCGGGTACTGCCACCCACGGTGGATGGAGGCACGCTCCTCGTGCTCGTGGGCGGCATCGTTTGCGGCCTCATTGGAAACATCCTCTTCCATACCGGTCTGCGGCACGTTCCCACCGCGGCCACGGCGGCGCTCACGTACCTGGAACCGCTCACGGCTTCACTGGTGGGCTGGGCCTTCTTCGCGGAGACGCTGACGCCCGTCGCCCTGGGCGGGGGCCTGTTGGTGCTGGTGGCCGGCGCATGGGTGGCGGCCGAGCGACGCGCCACCCTCCAGGCCGTGCCGCTGCGCGCCGCGGCACGCTGAACGCGTGCGCCAAATCACCGCTTGCATGCTTGGGGAGTCCTTTGGTCCTCTTGGGCCCCCGCACACACTCTTCCCTCCGTTCCTGGCGACGCCGTATGCCTATGGAAACCGCAGCCGACAGCCGTGAGTATCGCGTCGTCTTCTTCTGTCCCGCGTCGAGCGCTCGGCTCGAGCGGATGGAAGTGCCCGTGCGACGGCTGCTCACGCGCATCCACGCGCCGCCCGCGGAGCTGGCGCCGCTCCAGGAAGCTGGCGCGATTACCGAAGCCGGCTGGCAGGTGTTCCTGGTCCGCTCGCTGACGGAGCGCTCCGCGGCGCAGGCCATGGCCGCCTATGTCAGCGAGGCCACGTGCGCGCTGGCCGCGGAGCTGGACGCGGAGGTGCTGGGGCTCTACGTGGACGTGTCCGCTGACTCGGCGCGCATCTGCCGCTGCGGCCCCGAAGACGGGCCGGAGACCTTCGCGGGCCGCCGTCAGGCCGCGCTCAACCGCACCGCCGAATGGTTGGAAGTGACGCCCGTCAGCCTCTCCGCCCTCTTCCACCTCGACCTGCCCGACGCGGAGTACGAGCCGGACGCGGATGACCGCTTCGTCGAGGAGAAGTTGCGCGAGGCCCGGACTCTCATGGAGCGATACCGCCAGGGCAAATGAGGTCTCGAACGCCCGAGGACCTCGCGGGTCGCTGCCCGCGCTGCTTCCTCCCCGCTGCCCTGTGTCTATGCGCCGAGGTGCCGTGCGTCTCCACGCGCACGGAGCTGCTCATCGTCCGGCACCACAAAGAGACGCTCAAATCCACCAACACCGCGCGCATGGCGGCGCTCGCCATTCCCCGGTGCAGCATCGTCTCCTATGGCTCGCCGGGCGTCCCCTTCGACGCCTCCATCCTGGAGGGCGATGACACGTGGCTGCTGTTCCCGGACGCGCACCACGAGCCCGCGCCCGGTGCGGCCTTTCCCAGCAGGCTCATCATCCTGGATGGGAGCTGGGGACAAGCACGCCGCATGGTGCAGCGAGTCCCCGCGTTGCGGCGACTGCCCGGCTTGAAGCTGCCACCGCCCGCGCCGGACTCGCGGCGCCTGCGTCGCCCGCCCCACCCGGATGGCATGTCCACGCTGGAGGCCATCGCCGGTGCGCTTGCGTACCTGGAGGGCGAACACGTCGCCCAACCGCTCCATGCGCTGCACGAGCAGATGATTGACCGCGTCCTCGCGAGCCGGGGACGGAACACCTAGCGCGCTCGACGCCGTCAGGGGCCGCGCCCCGGCCGGTGCTTCGCGATGGCCACGAACAGCCCACTCAGGAGGGAGTTGACGCCAACAGGCGTGGGCTTCAGCGCGCGGTCAGCGCGTCCAGTTCGGCGATGAGGGCGGGCACATCGCCGCGAGGAATCGCCCGACAGGGCCAGAAGCCCGCGGCGCGGTCCGTGGCGATGATGGGGATGCCTTGCTCCCGAGCCTGCGCCAGCTCGGCCAGGTGGCTCTCACACCACGCTGGCGCGAGCACCACGTCCACCTGCTGGAGCGTGCGCTGGACCTGAGCCGTCACCTTCCGCACTCGTGGGTGGTTCAGGTGTCGTGGGTCCGTGCCCTCGGCGGGGCGCACCCAGAGGTTCCACTGGGGCCGTTCGTCGAGCGCCGCCAAGGCTTCTCGCAGTCCGCCGCGCGCGAGAGCGGGCCCGGCGAGGAGGGCCACGCACGGGCCGTGGCGCTGGGGCAGACGGGTCGCCTGGGGCGGTTCGCGGTCCGACGGGAAATGCAGCCTGCGGAGCTTCTCCGGGGCGTGTCCTGCCAGCCGCAACCGCTCGAGGGCGAGCGCGCCTCGCACCCAGATTTCATCCGCGAGGACTCGCTCCGCCTCCTGCCGCGCGACGTCCTCCGCGGAGGCGCGGTGGTTGCGAAGGAAGGCCTCCTCCGGGTGTCTCACGGCCGCGGCGTCCAGGTCCGCGTGCAGTGCCCTCAAGGAGGGCAGGTCCTCCACCAGCACGCAGCGCGCGCCCCGGCGGCGTGCCATCGCGAAGACCTCCCGGGCACCGAGCGCTGGCGCGAGCACCGTCTCCACCGACGCCGGAAGCAGCGCCGAGGCCGCCTGCGCCCACCGCTTGCGCAGGGTGAAGCGGGCCTGGAATGTCGCTGCTGTCGAGCGCGCCGCGACTCGCATCCCGGCCTCCACGGCCCCCCAGCCTGGCAGGCCCCAGACGCGGAAGCCCTCGGGCACCGGCAACGTCCGGCGGGTCCAGGCCTGACGCAGGCGGGTGGGGAGTGGGCCCCACTCGGGCAGCCTCGGCAGCGCCCAGGGGGCCAGCACCTCCGCCTCGCGCGTGAGCAGCGACGCGAGATGGGAGAGCCAGGGAGCGGGCTCCGGTGCGAGAACCAGGTTCATGGCGCCCGGGCCTCCGACCGTGGGACTTCGACGCGGGCGTGGCATGCGGTCTCCCCGCACGTCAGGCACGTCCGCTTCCGCGCCTCGGGGTTCAGCAGGCGGCGCCGGTTCTCGGCGATGGTGCGCTCCTCGAGCACGGCGCCAGAACTGGTGTCTTCGACTCGGCGCACGACGCGGTTGATGCGCAGGGTTCCCTCGGCGAGTTCGAGAAGGGACTCGTCCTCGGACCACAGCCGTGAGCGTGTCCGGGGGGCCTCCGCCCCATGGAGGGAGAGCCGCAGCTTCCCGTCCGAGACGCGGGCTCCGAGCCGCACCGGGCCCTCACGAGGCGCCATCACCAGGTCCACATAGGGCCAGGCCACCGTGGCATCCATTCCCCACAGCGCGCCTGGCGGCGGGGGTACCGCCTCCATCGTGTGCCCCCAGCGCTCCAGGATGTGCCAGCCCTGGCGTGCGCCGAACTCGAAGAGCGCATTGGCCAGAAGGCAGATGCCGCCCCCAATGGACGGGGTGAGACAGCCACCGCTCAGCGCCAGCCCATGCCGGTAGCCCTTGCGCTCCGTCAGCCGGCCCAGCGTGCGCCAGAAAGAGAGGGGCCTGTCCGGTGCGAGGAGGAGGCCATCGAAGGCCGGCGCCGCCAGACGCACGTTGTGCTGCTTGCCCGCTTCGAGCACGGGGTCCGCGTCCGAGTCCGAGCGCTCCAGATTCACGGTGTGCGAGCCGAGGAGCACGCCCCTCTCGTGAGTGGGCGCCAGGAGCGGGCGTGGCCAGCGCTCGGGGGTCGCGGACCACCGCACCAGCCGGTTCGCCTGGAGCATCCACTGCTTGCTTCGCCTCCACAGCAGGGCGTGGGCGGATAACTCCAGGAGTCGGGGAGCAATGGGCGGCGAGGGCATGTCCGAACATTCTGCAAGGGCGGCGCCAGGGAAGGAAACACCCCGGCTCTGACACCCCGCATGCACGGGCGCGGCTGCGAGGACACCCGTCTGGAATTCCCCCACCGCTTCGGCGTCACCCCACGAAGCGGGCTGTTAGACTTGCCGCATCATGTCCCGCGCCCAGCCCCCGGACACCGTGGTCCTCTTCGACGGCGTGTGCAACCTGTGCAACGGCACGGTCCTCTTCATCATCGACCGGGACCCGGACGCGCGCATCCGCTTCACGGCGCTGCAGTCCCAGCGGGCCGCCGCGCTGCTGGCACCGCATGGCGTCGTGCCCAAGGAGGAACCGGACAGCTTCGTCCTCCTGCAGGACGACAAGCTGTACGAGCGGTCCACGGCCGCGCTCCGCGTCGCGCGGATGCTGAAGGGGCCGTGGCGGTTTCTCTACGCTTTCATCGTGGTGCCCCGGCCGCTGCGCGACCTCGTCTACCGAATCATCGCGCGCAACCGCTACCGCTGGTTCGGCCGGGAAGCGCAGTGCCGCATCCCCACGCCCGAGTTGCGAGCCCGCTTCCTTCCGGAGACCGCACCGTAGCCAGGCGTCGCCCACCGAATCAGCAGGCGTTGGCGTCCGTGCAGCGCGCCTTCTTCATCTCCGTGGCGAAGGGGCTGGGTGCCAGGAAGCCGGTGACACGTGGCTGGGTGAGCACCTTGCCCTCCGGCGAGATGAACGCCACGGTGGGCAGGCCCTCCACATCGAAGCGCTCCAGCAGCGCGTCCAGCGAGTCCTCGCTGTTCGTCGCGTCAATCTTGATGTTGAGGAAGCGCCCCTCGTCGGACTCGGAGATGACCTGCTGCGCGGGGTAGGTGTCGCGGTCCAGTTCCTTGCAGGCCGCACACCAGTCCGCGAAGAAGTCGATGAGCACCGGCCGGCCCTCCGCCTTCGCCTGTGCGAGCACCTGGTCGAAGGCCTCCGGGGAGAAGGTGGCCTGCTTCGCCGGCATGACGTGGTGCCACTGCCAGGACGGTGCGCGCGGCGGCTCGGCGAGCCCCAGGCTCACCCACAACGTGCCCACCGGGCCCGCGTCCAGCGCACCGCCCCGCAGCACCAGCGCCGCGACGACGAGCGCCACGCCCAGCGCCTTGAACGAGAACTCCCGCGCGCCTTCCTTGAACGAGCGGTGCACCGCGCCCAGGGCCACGCCCACCGCCACCAGCAGCGCGGCGATGACGGCTCCCGGCACCCGGCCCACGTGTTGGCCCAGCCCCTTCACCACGTCCCGCGCCCAGGGGAAGGCGTCCTTGAGGTAGCTGAAGGCCAGGGCCACCAGCATGATGCCCAGCACGCTCTTCACCCACTCCATCCACACGCCGCCGCGCGGCAGCCGGACGGTGAAGACGCCAATGAGGAAGAACGGCACGCCGATGCCCAGCGCGTAGACGAACAGCAGCGACGCGCCCAGCGTGGTGTTGGCCGACTTCGCCACGAAGGCCAGGAGGCCCGTCAGCACCGGGCCGGTGCACGGCGCCGCGAGGAAGCCGGACACGCTGCCCATCAGGAACGCGCCCGCCACACCCGCGCCCCCCACGGCGTTGAGCTTCGTCTGGAAAGACGACGGCAGCGCCAGCTCGAACGCGCCGAACATGGACGTGGCCAGCAGCAGCAGGAACACCGCCAGGCCCGTCACCACTGCCGGGTGCCCCAGCATCGACCCGAACGCCTGGCCCGTCTTCGCCGCCAGCACGCCCAGCGCGCTGAACACCACGCCCATGCCCACGATGTAGGAGGACGTCAGGAGCAGCGCGCGGCCCCGGCCCTCCGTCTTGCGCGCGCCGAAGACGGACACGGTGATGGGGATGAGCGGATAGACACACGGCGTCAGCGCGGTGAGCAACCCACCCGCGAACACCACCGCCGCGCCCACCGCGAGGCTGCCGGATTCGAGGAACCGGGCCGCATCCAGGTTGGCGTTGGGGCCCGTGGGCAGCAGCCATGGCACCACGGCCACCGCCACTCCGGCCAGCACCGCCATCACTCCGAGTTCCTTCGCATCCATGCGCGCGTGACTCCGTGGTCCCAGGCCCCCCCTTGTATACGCAGGCCAGGGGCCCCGGGCTACTGCGCCGGAGGGGCAAGCGGGGAAGCAGGCGTCTTCAGTCCGGCGGAACGTGCCAGCCCCATGACGCCCTCCACCGCGGCGGCGATGTAACCAAACGGATTGGCCCCATCCACCGCGGTGACGTGCACCTCGCCCATCTTCTGCTGGAAGGCCGCGGCCACCTGCGGGAGCTGCTGCGCCAGGGCCATCTGGATGACCTCCGGGCTGACGCTGTTCTCGATGTCGCGCAGCGCGCGCGCCTTGCCCAGCTCCAGGTCCTGCTGCGCCCGGTCCTTGCGCACACTCAGCTCGGCGATGACCATCTCCGTCTCCACGATGGACCGCCGGGCCTGCACCACCTGGAGCTCCGCGTGGAGCCGCTCGGCCTCCTGCTGGTGCGCGGCCATCTGCACCTCGTGCCACGCGGTGGCCTGTTCGTGCTCGCGGCGCAGGCGCTCCAGCTCCAACTGCGCCTTGGCGCCGGCCTCCTCCTGCTCGCGGCGCAGCTTCGCCAGCTCCACCTCCTGCTCGTGCCGCTGGCGTGACAGCTCCAGCTCCTGCTCACGCTGCTGCCGCGCCAGCTCCATCTGCGCCTTGACGTTCTCCGCCTCCTGCGCGCGCTGGAGCCGCACCAGCTCGATTTTCGCCTGCGCGGCCTCGGACTCCTGCGCCAGCTTCAGCTTCTCCAGCTCCAGCTTCGCGCGGCCGGCCTCCGTGTCCTGCTCGCGCTTGAGCTTCTCCAGGGCCACGCGCTGGCGAGCGACTTCCGCGTCCTGTTCGCGCTGGAGCTTCTCCATCTCCACCTGCGCGCGGCTGACGGCCAGCGCCCGCTCGGAGACGATTTTCGCGTCGGCCAGGCGGGACTCCGCGGCCAGCGCATCCAGCTTCGCCTGTTCGTCGGCCACCTGCTTCTTCTGGCGGACCTCCTGCTCGGCGACCATCTTCGCCAGCGCCACCTCGCGCTCCACGGTGGCCTGCTCCTGCTTCAGCGTGCGCTCCTGGGCGAGCTTCGCCTCGGCCACGCGCGCCTCCACCGCCAGCGCCTCCAACCGGGCCTGCTCCTCCGCGGTCTGCTTCTTCTGGCGCACCTCCTCCTCGGCCGCCAGCCGCTGGAGGCTCAACTGCCGCTCGGCCTCCGTCTCCTCGCGGTGGACGAAGCGCTCCTTGGCCAGCTCCGCCTCACGCGCCTGCCGCTCCTGTTCATGGCGGAAGCGCGCCTGCATGTTGGCGAAGACGGTGGAGGACAGGACGCGCACGTCCTGGATTTCAATCGTGTCCAGGATGACGCCCCAGCCCGCGTCCGTCTGGTCCTCCAGGCGGCCTCGGCCGGAGAGCACGGGCGCGATTTCGCGCACCAGCTCCGCGGCGATGCCCTCCTTGCGCTTGGAGAGGCACTCCTCCACGGACATGTTCGCCACCAGCCGCCGCGCGGCGCCGACGAACATCTCCCGCAGCAGCTCCGCCAGCTTCTCCTGCGCGCGCTCCGGGAAGGAGAAGTTGAGCATGCGGAAGGCCACCAGCGGGTCCGAAATCCGGTACACCGCCAACCCCGTCACCTGCACGCCCACCTTCTCGTGCGTCACCTGGTCCGCGGTGAACTGGAGGCGCTGGATGCTGGTGGGGACAATGGCCACCGAGTCCCCCGGCAGCTTGAAACAACTGGCGCCCTGGCCGCTGACCTCCCGCACCCGGCCGCGCCGCATGTGGACCAGGAACTCACTGGGCCGCGCGGTGACGAGCCCCCAGCGCTTCATCTTCTCCGGGTCCTCCGCGGGCTTGCCGGCACGCCACCCGTCCACATAGCGCGGCTGTTCCAGCTTGCCTCCGCCCCCGCCGTCCATCCGGACCAGGTGCGTCCTCCCGCCGC
>NZ_VHLB01000136.1:0-16528 GCF_006547365.1 Myxococcus sp. AB056
CCCCACCATCTCCCCCCAGCCCCGCCTGTCCGATTTCTTCCAGGGAATGGGGCTCCTCGGCCGGGCCTTCTCCCTCATCCTGCGCGACCGCCGGCTATTCCTGCTGTCCGCCCTCTGTGCCGCCGTCACCGCCGCCGCCCTCGTGGGGCTCGTCTGGCTGCTGTGGCGCTACGCCCCCGGTGCCCTGGAATCCGTCTGGACCCGCCCGGAGAGCTGGTACGGCCAGGCTGCCTGGACCGCGGTGCTGGTGTTGTCCGGCCTGGTGTTCTGGGTCGTGGGCGCCAACGTGCTGCCGCCCCTGTTGCTGGCCCCGCTCCAGGATCCACTGTCCGAGCTGACCGAAGAGGCCTGTGGCGGCGGCCCGGGCGCCTCCTTCACCGTGGCGGGTTTCGTCCGGGGGCTCGTCACCGGCATCGCCCATACGCTCGCGCGGCTGTTCTTCCTCCTCGCGGGCCTGGCGGTGCTCCTGCCCCTCCACCTGATACCGGGGGTGGGCAGCGTGCTGTGGACGGTCCTCGCCAGCCTGTACACCATGACGTGGATGGCGGGTGAGTACCTGGCCGCCCCCATGACGCGTCACCTGTATCCCTTCGCCGAGGTGCGCCGGATGCTGCGCGAGCGCCGGGCGCTCTGCCTGGGCCTGGGCGCGGGCATCTACGTGCTGCTCTGGGTCCCCATCCTCAACGCCTTCTTCCTCCCGGTCGCCATCGTCGCCGGCACCCTGCTCTATGGCGGGCTGCGCGAGGCCCGGCTGCTGGCGCCCCCTCCTGGGGAGTCCACTACCGCTGCGTTGAAATAAACGCCCGAGCCGGGTGTCGAACCCGGGGAACCGGGAACGCAATGCCCGCCAGGGACGTTCTGCTCCACCAGCAGAGAGGCGATGCCTTGAAGCACCAGGAGCCCGTGATTAGGCTTGCCCGGCCGCTTACAGTGTTCGCCTACTCGGTATAAACGGTCGAAATCTCAAGGCTTCTCGCCACACCCGGGGTGCCGGACAGCGCGCCCCAGCTTGGATGAACCAAATGCCGCGTTTCCTCCGCCGAATCACAGCCGTTGCCGTGCTCCTCGGCGCCTGGGCCCTGGTGGGCAGTGACCGGGCTCCCTTGCCGCTGACCATGGGTGCAGCCGAGGCCGGGCAAGGCTCGTGGGACGGCAGTCTTCCTACCGTCAAAGGCGAGAAGGCCCCGCACGACCTCAACAGCCTGCGCGTCCTGACGAAGGTCATCCTCTACGTGAAGGAGAACTACGTCGACCCCAAGCGGGTGAAGCCGAAGGAGATGATGATCGCCTCGCTGGAGTACGTCGAGAAGAGCGTTCCCGACGTGCTCGTGGACGGCAACGCGGAGACGGGCAAGCTCAACGTCAACGTGAACGGCAAGCAGCGCGAGTTCGACATCGCCCACGTGGACTCGCTGTGGAAGATGTCCTTCGCGCTCAAGGACGTCTTCGACTTCCTGTCGAAGAACATGCGGCCCATCGAGGACACGCGCGACGTGGAGTACGCGGCCGTCAACGGCATGCTGTCCACGTTGGATCCGCACTCGGTGCTGCTGCGCCCGGAGCTGTACCGGGAGATGAAGCTGTCCACCAAGGGTGAGTTCGGCGGCCTGGGCTTCGTCATCCAGATGCGCGAGGGCAACCTCACCGTGGTCAAGGTGATCCCGAAGACGCCCGCGCACCGCTCCGGCATCCAGAAGGACGACCGCATCAAGAAGATTGGCGAGGAGTCCACCGTCAACATGGACCTCAACGAGGCCGTGTCGAAGCTGCGCGGCCCGGTGGACAGCCGCATCACCATCACCGTGGAGCGCGACGGCTGGGACAAGCCCCGCATCATGACGCTCTCGCGCGCCATGATTTCCATCGAGAGCGTGCAGCACAAGATGCTCTCCAACAACGTGGGCTACATCCGCCTGAAGAACTTCCAGGGCAACACCACCCGCGACCTCGAGGCGGCGCTGACGCAGCTGCGCAAGCAGGCGGACGCGAAGGGCGGCTTCAAGGGCCTGGTGCTCGACATGCGCGGCAACCCGGGCGGCCTCTTGGAGCAGGCCATCCAGGTGTCCGACACGTTCCTGTCCAGCGGCACCATCGTCGCGACGGTGGGCCTGTCCGACAAGCTGCGCGAGGAGAAGCGCGCGCGCGCCACGGACGGAGAGGACAGCTACCCCATCGCCGTGCTGGTGAACGCTGGCAGCGCCTCCGCGTCCGAAATCGTCGCCGGCGCGCTGAAGAACCTCGACCGCGCGACCATCATCGGCCGTCAGACGTTCGGCAAGGGCAGCGTGCAGGTGCTGTACGACTTCCCGGATGACAGCGCGCTGAAGCTGACCATCGCCAAGTACCTGACCCCGGGCGACGTCTCCATCCAGGAGGTCGGTATCGTCCCGGACATCCAGCTGGTCCCCACCCGCGCCACCGATGAGCGCGTGGACGTGTTCGCGCCGCGCCGCTCCATGGGCGAGGCCGACCTGGACCAGCACTTCGGCAACCCGGACTCCAGCACCGTCGCCAAGAAGCGCGAGGACGTGCTCAACCGCGAGAAGCCGTTGGAGAGCCTCAAGTACCTGAAGGTGGACGAGAAGCAGGCCCAGGCCACCGCCAAGAAGGACGAGGGCAAGGCCCCGCCGAAGACGGCCGCCAACGCCAAGAAGCACGGGGACAAGGACCCGCTGCTGGACGTGGACGTGGCCGGCATGGGTGAGGACCTGGACGACCAGCTCGACGCCGAGGCCCAGGAGGAGATCAAGGAGGACTTCGAGGTCCAGTTCGCCCGCGACTTCGTGCTGCGCGCTCCGGCCACCACGCGCAAGGAGCAGCTCAAGCAGGGCAAGGCGTTCATCGACCAGAAGCGCGCCGAGGAGGAGTCCCGCATCAACGCCGCCATCGCCGCGCTGGGCGTGGACTGGAGCGCGGGTCCCACGCCGAAGAACGTGCAGATGGCCGTGTCGCTGACGCCGGGCCCGGACGCGAAGATTCTGGCGGGCGAGGTGATGGAGATGGCGCTGACCGCGGAGAACCGTGGCACCGAGCCGCTCAAGCGCGTGCGCGCCTGGACGGAGAGCGACAACGCCTTCCTGGACCGCCGCGAGTTCCTCTTCGGTGCGCTGGCGCCGGGGGAGAAGAAGACGTGGAAGGTGAAGGTGCGCCTGCCCAAGGACCTCACCAGCCGCCGCGACGACGTGACGGTGCGCTTCTTCGATGACCACGGCGCCCTGCCTGAGACGCGGGTGGCCGAGCTCAATTTCGTGGAGCTGCCCCGCCCCGCCTTCGCCTTCAACTGGCAGGTCATCGACGACTGCGCCACCTGCAACGGCGACGGCACCGTGCAGCGCGGGGAGACTGTCTCGGTGCTGCTCGACGTGACGAACGCGGGCACCGGCACGGCGCTCGACTCCTTCACGCAGATCAAGAATGGCGGCGACGCCAACATCTTCATCGAAAAGGGCCGCTTCAAACTGGGCGAGCTGAAGCCCGGTGAGACGAAGACGGCGCGCTTCCAGTTGGAGGTGAAGAAGGGCTTCAAGGGCAACACCTTCCCGCTGAAGCTGGCCATCATCGACGAGCCGCTCGAGGAGTTCGTGATGGAGAAGCTGGAGCTGCCCGTCACCGACGCCGCGATTGCCACGATGGAGCCGAAGAAGGGCCTCGTCCGCGTGGGGGACAAGGTGGACCTGTATGGCGCCCCCGCGCAGGGCGCGCGCGCGGTGGCGAAGCTGAGCGGGACGACGGTGCTGCCCGCCGAGGCGGTCACCAAGGGCTACTACCGCGTGGAGCTGGAGAAGGACCGCTTCGCCTTCGTGCGCAGCCAGGACGCGAAGGAGCTGAAGACGGGCAAAGCCACCACGCCGAAGGCCACGCTGGCCACCAACCACCGCCCGCCCGACATCCGCCTGGACGTGGATCCGGCCGCTGGCGGCATGGTGGCCAACGGGGACAAGTTCACGCTCTCCGGCGTGGTGACGGACCCCCACGGGTTGCTGGACGTCTACGTGCTGGTGAACGACCAGAAGGTCTACTTCAAGGGCGTGGACCCGAAGGGCGCCGAGCCGAACACGCTGAAGTTCTCCACGGAGTTCGCGCTGAAGGAGGGCAACAACAACGTGCTGGTGGTGGCGCGCGAGGACAACGACTTCGCCAGCCGCCGCACGCTGGTCATCCGCCGCCGCCCGGCCGAGGTCGCCCAGAAGATGGCCTCGCCTGCCGGTAGCCCCGCCAACAAGCCGCAGTAGGCGCCCCGCGCCCACCTGGCGCGCCGCCTCCTTCCGGGCGGCCTTTCCAGCGGGACTCCTTGAGAGGAGACCGCGGGAGGGGCCGCCCGTTTTGTTGACGCTCCTTGCGAGCAGGCGTTACCGTCCGGCGCGGTGGGCGCCTTACCGGCCGGTCGCGCGCCCTGGAGGCGGTGACTCGAATGCGGACGTTCAGTCGGTGGGTGGCTCTCGCGGCCTGGGCGGCAGGCACGTCCGTTGTCGCGGCGCCCAATGACCTGCAGATCGCGCGGTTCGGCAACCCCACGGGTGACAACCCAGTGGCGTCCGCCGACGCGGATTTCCAGGCCTTCGCCCGCATCATGGGCGCGGCCATCACCTCCGTGAACTTGATGCCCCCGGAGACGACGGGCCACTCGGCCTGGGCCATCAACGCGGAGCTCTCCGTGGTGTCGCTGCCCGGCAGCGTGAACATCCCCACGCAGAACGAGCAGCCCTCCACGGTGCTCATCCCCTCCTTCCACGCGCGCAAGGGCCTGCCCTTCTCGCTGGAGCTGGGTGGGCGCGTCGGCTGGGTGGAGAAGAGCAGCCAGGTGGTGGCCACCGGCGAGCTGAAGTGGGCCGCCAACGAGGGCTTCACCTACCTGCCCGACTTCGGCGTGCGCGGGCACGTGACGAAGCTGTTCGGCGCCCGGGACCTGGGCCTCACCGTCATGGGCCTGGACTTCGGCGTGGGCAAGCAGTTCCCGCTGGGCGGCATGGTGACGCTGACGCCCTACGGCGGCCTGGACCTGGGCTTCGTCGGCGCAACGTCCAGCCGCATCGACTTCAACCCGGACCGCAGCTTCGATGACACGACGGGGGACGATTCGCGCGCGGCGCTGACGGATACCGCCGCGTACCGGAAGGTGTCCTTCGGCAGCAACATCAACCAGCGCATCTACGGCGGCGTCCGCTTCATTGGCGGCGTGCTCCAGTTGGGCGCGGAGCTGTCGCTGACGCGCACGGGCAGCGTCTCCTACGAGGAGAACGGCAGCACCGTGGACCGGGGCCTGCCAGCCGTCTTCGCCTTCAACACCACGCTCGGCCTGGACTTCTGAGCGCTACGCGGCGGGGTGCAGGGCCTGACGGACCGCCCCTGGCCGGTTGGTGATGAGGTAGCTGACCCCCATCCGCTCCAGGACATGGGCGCGCTGGGGGTCGTCCACCGTCCACGCCGCCACACGCATCCCGGCCGCGCGCCAGGCGGCCACCCGCTCCGGGGTGCAGGCCTCGTGGAAGGGGTGGACCGAGTGTGACGACACGAGCGGGCTCACCCCGTAGGCCTGCAGGGCCCAGGACTTGTCCGGGTCGATGAGCAGCCCCCGGCGCAGCTCCGGTGCCGCGGCCGCCAGGCGGAAGAGACACAGCGGGTTGAAGCTGGAGATGACGACCCGGCCCGCAAGCCCGCGCCGGCGCACCAGCCGCGCCACCTGCTCCGCCAGGCCTCCGTCGTCGGCGCGCTCGCACTTGAGCTCGATGTTGACCAGGAACTGCGGTGGCAGGGCCTCCAGCACCTCTTCCAACAGCGGGATTCGGGCGGGGGCGAAGCCCAGCGGCGAGCCGACGTCCGCCCGCTGGAGCTTCCACCACGGGGTGAGGCGAACCTCCCACGGCAGCCGCGCGAGGCGCTCCAGGCGCTCGTCGTGGCAGACGACGACCTCCCCCGAGCCACAGAGCATCGCGTCCAGTTCCACACCATCCGCGCCTTGACGGACCGCCTCGGCGAAGGCTTCCAGGGTGTTCTCGGGGGCATCGGCGCTGGCGCCACGGTGGGCAAGCAGGAGCATGCCCTCCAGTCTGCGCGGGTGGCCGCCGCCGTGCATCAGAAGTCCAACCGGGCGTGCGGCGGTGGACGCATGGCTTGCCTCCCCCCGCCCTTTGCTGCACTGTGCTCCATCATGCTGGGCCTCGGCCTCGGAGAAATCATCGTCCTCGGCTTCATCCTGTTGGTGGTCTTCTCGGCCGCCCGCATGGGTCAGCTCGGCAATGCCGTGGGCAAGTTCGTGTACTCGTTCCGCAAGGCGTCGCGCGGCGAGGACCTGGTGGATGCGAAGCCGCTGCCTCCGGCCCGTCGCAGCACCACGGACGCCGAGTTCACGGAGCCCGAGCACCCGCGCCGCCGCTAGGCCCCTCCCCTCCCCAGGAAGCGATGGCCGTCAGTCGTACCCGCGATGCTTGGGGATGCGTGACGCGGCCGCAGGCCCTGTTCCATTCCCTTCGGCGAGCAGCCGGGAGGCCTGCGCGCGCAGCGCGGGATGGAGGGCGGCGTTCGAGACGAGTTCCCTCAAGTCCGCCGTGTTGAGCAGCGGGACGATTTTCGCGCCCGTCTCCGGCGGCAGGTAGGGGTTGAGGACGAGCGCGCGCCGGATGGCGTGGCGCACGGACCAGCGCGGTGACTTCCAGATTTCGATGAGCGGCTCGGGCCGGGCCGGGCGGCGCGCGGCGATGCGGACCACCAACTCCTCGGTGAGCCGGGGGTTGATGAGCACGTTGCGCAGGACCGTGGGATTGCTGACGGTGGCCAGGCGGGACAGGGTGTCCGGGTCCCTCGTGAGGCGGGCCTGCTGCTTCAGGTGCCCGAGCGACTGGGAGAAGGCGTTGGCGTCCGCGCGGGCGGCGGCGTCCGGGTCCATCTCCAGCTTCGCGGGGCCCTGGGCGAACAGGTCCGCCACGGTGTCGAGCGACTGGACGTGCGCGAGCCGCCGCAGCGACTCCACATGGGGGATGTGCTCGGCCTCCTGCTCCAGCGCGGCCATGAAGTCCGACAACGCGCAGGAGGCGGGCCCCCATCCCGCGCGCGAGAGGGCGATGAGGTGGCCCACCAGCTCGTTGGAGTCGAGCGGATCCCTCCAGGCGAGTTCACGCGCGGCGGCCTTGCGACGGACCTCCGCCCCACCGCTCAAGGCGTGGATGAAGCGCGCGACGGTCCGGGCATCCTCCTGCGTGGGCATGGTGGCTCACTCCGTCCGGGGGGCGGCCTCCGCTGACTTGGAGCGCTCAGGCTCCAGTGTCAGCTCCAGCCGGTAGCCCCCCGGGTCCGCGGGGTGCTCGGGGAAGATGACGACGAACGGGGCCTTGGCGCCGGGCGCCACGGAGACGGCGGCCTCGTCGACGCGCTGGCGCAGGGCCACCGCCGCGTCGGGTGAGCCCACGCCGTAGAGTTCCTCGGGCGTGGGGACCCTGCCCACGAGCGCCTCGGCGGAGGCCACGCGCTGGCTGCCGTCATACAGCGCGGCGCGAACGCGGATGCGGGCGGCGGTGTCCGAGTGGTTCACCGCGTCCCCGCGGACGTAGAAGAGCGGCCTGCCCTCGCGCGTCTCGTACAGCCCGTTCGTCACATCCACGGCCACGAGCGGCTTCGGCGCGGGCACGAAGAGCGTGCGCAGGGAGTCCAGCGACAGGGCCGACACGTCGAGGCGGCCCTCGCTCAGGTACACCCGGCCGACCGTGCCCAGCACGGCCACCAGGGCCGCGGCCAACACGAAGTTGACGGTGAAGCCCAACGCCTTGCGAAGCCGGCTCGACGGGCGGCTCTGCGGGATGCCCACGTCCTCGGGACGAGCGGTGGGCTTGGCCACGGTGACCACGGGCTTCGACGGCAGCCCGTCCATGTCCAGCACCTCACGCTGGACGCCACTGGGTGCCCCGACCCGGCCCAGGGTGACGCCAAAGGCCTCCGCGTCATCCACAGCGGGGGGGACATCGCCAAGCAGGGAGGCATCGGAGGCGTCCGAAGTCCCGAACAGCGCGGCGCGCCCCGTGTCCGTGGGCAACAGGCCGGAATCCTCTCCGTGCCCACCCACGTCCGAGCCAAGGTCGAACAAATCCCGGGGATTCGCGGAAGGCGGTATCGCGGCCGAGGAGTCAGCGTGGAGGTCGACGGACGCGAACGGGTCACTCCCGCCTGGAACAGGCCCGCTGCCGGACGGGGCGGAAGCGCCGGCATGGATGTCGATGGATGCAAACGGGTCGCTTCCGGCAGGCGGCGGCGCGGCCTTCCGAGTCGACGCGGCAGGTGCCCGCAGGTCAATGGCGGCGAAGGGGTCGTTACTGTCCGCAGCGGCTGGCGACGACGCATGGAGGTCGACCGCCGCGAGAGGACCATTCCCCGCTGAAGGCGACGTGGACCTCGCGGGCCCGGCGGCGTGAATGTCGACCGCAGCGAGAGGACTGATTCCTCCTGAAGGTGCCGTGGACTTCGCAGGCCCAGCGGCGTGAATGTCTGCCGCCGCGAGAGGACTGCTTCCGCCTGAAGGTGCCGTGGACTTCGCAGGCCCAGCGGCATGAATGTCTGCCGCCGAGAGAGGACCGCTTCCTACGGAAGCTGAGGCAACCCTCGGGGACTTCGCGGGCCCCGCCGCATGGATGTCGATGGACGCGAACGGGTCGCTCCCCACGGGCCGAGACAGTCCGGGCGCCGCGGACGGAACCGTCGCATCGTCGATGTCGATGGACGCGAACGGGTCGTTCTCCGCTGGAGGCGGCGCCCCCGTGGCCAACGTTGGCATCGCCGCCGCATCATCGATGTCTATGGACGCGAACGGATCGTCCCCCCCATAAGCGGGCGGCGGAGCCGCGCCCGGGCGCATCGTCCCAAGCGCCGCGGCGCCCGCGGGCGCGCCCCCCGGAGGCGGCGTCACCGCGCTTCGGCGGAGCACATTCGCAGCCGACGGCTCGGCAGGCGAAGGCGGCCCCAAGAGCTCCGAGAACGGGTCGGCCACTGGCGGCGGGGCGGCGGCGCGGCGAGCACTGGCCGGAGACACGGAGGGCCCAGCAGCCTCGGGGACGGGAGGCATGGAGCGGTCCTCCATGCCAGCGGGGCCACCCGCACCTCGGGCCCCCGCCGCTCGCGCAGGTGCGCTTCCAGGGCCAGGGGGCGCAGGCACCGCGGCGGGTGGACGCCCCGAACGCTCAGGACCTGGAACCACGAAGGCGCCCGGCGGTGGCGCGCGGCCAACCGGCGCATCGGGCGGACGCGCGGCGGGAGGCAGCGGCAGCGACGTGATTCGCGTGGGCTCCCGGAAGACACCGTCTTCCGAGCCCAGGTCGCCGTCCATGCTGTTCCAGCTCGGCCCGGGAGGACTGGGGCGAGCAGGCATTGGCTTGCTCGCCTCGACGCCCAGCTCGAAGTAGCCCGGCTTGGTGACGTCCACCGACGTGGGGTCTGCCGCGACCCCAAATTGAGCGAAAGGGTCCACCTGCCCGCCCGAGGAGGGGGCTGGCGGCTCGCCCGGAGCGCCGGCAGCGGCCTCGCGGGTGACCCGGAACGTGTTCTGGCATTTGGTGCAGCGGACCTTGACCCCCTTCTCGGTCACCTTCTCGTCGGGGATCTTGAACCGCGTCTGGCACCGCTCACACTTGACGATCATTCAGCAGGCCCGGCTGGAAGCACGAGTATAGGACGACGGGGTAGGCACGGCGAGCCGGGTTCACGTTGCTTGCTCGCCCCCACCCCCTCTGCTACGAGAAACGCCCCTGCGAGACTCAGGCGGGGCACGTGGCTTGATGTCGAGCCCAAAAGGGGCGGAGAGACACATGAGCGAGGCTGAGCAAGCAGGCGCTCCGAGCAAGGAGCCGAAGATCATCAAGCGGTACACGAACCGGAAGCTCTACGACACCGTGGAGAGCCGATACGTCACCCTTGATGAGATCGCAGCGATGATCAAGGAGGGCACCGAGGTACGGATTGTCGACAACCGTACCAAGGAGGACCTGACCTCCGTCACCCTCGCGCAGATCATCTTCGAAGAGGAGAAGAAGAAGAACCAGATGCCGCTGTCGGTGCTGCGGGAAATCATCCGCCACCCCGGCGAGTCCATCTCCGGGTTCATCCAGAAGGAGGTCTCCCCTCGAGTCGCCTCCATCCGCGAGGAGGCCGAGTCCCGCCTCGACAAGCTCCTGCGCCGGGACGAGAACGCCCCCCGGGCAGAGGGAGAGCCCGAGGCCCCCGTCGCCGCCGCCGAGGACACCACCGCCGCGGACACCGCTGCCGCCGCGGGGCTCAGCCCGGCCGACCTGCTCAAGGCCAGCCAGCGCGCCTTCGAGGAGTGGCAGCGCCGAATCGACGAGCGCGTGAAGCACGTCGTGGAGAACCTGACCGGCAACCTGCCCGCGCTCGGCCGCGACATGGCCTCGCTCACCCAGCGCCTCGATGAGCTGGAGAAGAAGCTGGAGCAGGCCGAGCAGCAGAAGGGCCCGCCGAAGCAGGAGTAGCCGCGCGGCTTCAGGCCTTCTGTGACGCCCGCCTCCGCTTGGGGGCGGGCTCTCCGTGCAACTCCGCGGCGATGGCGGCCAGCATCTGCGCGCCCCGGCTGCGCGGCGCGTACTCCCAGATGGTCTGCCCGTGGCTCTGGGCCTCGTCGACCTTCACGTCGTAGCCCAGCGGCGTGGCCGCCAGCGCGTCCGGGAAGTAGGCCTTCAGGCGCTCCAGAATCGCCGTGGCCAGCGCCGTCTTCCGGTACAGCGTGGGCACCACCTTCGTGACGCGGAGGTCCGGCCGCCCTTCCGCCTCGCCCACCTGGCGCACGGTGTCCGCCACCTCCGCGCAGCCATCCAGCGCCAGGTACGTCAGCGCCACCGGCACCACCACCTCGGTGGCGGCCACCAGGATGTTGCGCGTGGTGGTCCCCATGGAGGGTGGCGCGTCGAAGACGATGGCGTCATAGCCCGCCGCTTCCGCCACGCGCAGGCGGTCCGCCAGCCGGTGGGCCCGGCGTTCATCCGCGGCCACCACGACGGGAAAGTCCGCCATCTCCTTGTAGGCGGGCAGCACGTCCAGGCCCTCGAGGGCCGAGCGCTGGACGACGTCCTCGAAGCGCACCGACGTGTCCGTCAGCAGGTGAAACACGTTGCGCGGCAAGGTGCGCACGTCCACGCCCAGGGCCTTGCCCGCGTGGCCCTGCGTGTCCAGGTCCACCAGCAGCACCCGCAGGCCGCGCTCCTTGGCCAGCCAGGCGGCGGTGTTCACCGCCAGGGTCGTCTTGCAGGTCCCACCCTTCTCATTGATGAACGCGATGCGCCTCATGCCCGGGCACTCCTCATCCACCGAGAAGGTGGCGGCTTCCGACGTGCGGACTACTTCTTCGGGGACTTCGCCGCCAGCAGCGTGTCGACCTTGCCCTCGACGGACGAGAGCAGACGCTCCAAGTCGTCCACCTTCGAACGAAGCTGCTCCAGGTCCGCGGTGGACGGCAGGTTCGCGGCGGACAGGGCCGTGCGCAGCGCGCTGTCCAGGGTGCCCTTCGCCGCCAGGGAGCGCGACACCAGCGTCTGCACCGCCGCTACGAACTTCTCGTTCGAGAGCAGCTGCTGCGCCAGCTTGCCGATGCGCTCCTCGCCCGTTTCCACGAGCTTCTTCATCACCGGGTTGTTCTTGAGCATGAAAACGCGCGTCCTCGCGAGCAAAGCCCTACCGGGCCATCAGGAAGTCTTGAAGAAAACGCCGCACTCTGCGAGGGGGCAACGCGACGTGTCAAGCAGCGCAACAAGCCGAGGCCAAACGCGTTGACTCCCGTGAACACGATTCCTACGGTTCGCCGCTCTCAACCTATGGCCGGACTACTCGACAAGCGCCTGTGGATCGTCTCCGGCAAGGGCGGAGTCGGCAAAAGCACCGTCGCAGCGGCCCTGGCCCTGCGCTCGGCGCGCGCGGGCAAGCGCACCCTGGTGTGCGAAGTGAACACCCAGGAGCGCGTCAGCCGCTTCCTGGAGCGCCCCGAGGCCGGGCCCGAAGTGGCCCAACTGGAGCAGAACCTCTGGGCCGTCAACGTGCGGCCTCAGGAGGCCATGCGTGAATACGGCCTCATGGTTCTGCGCTTCGAGACCCTCTACAAGACGGTCTTCGAGAACCGGCTGGTGCGCCAGTTCCTCCGCTTCATCCCGTCCCTGCAGGAGCTGGTGCTGCTGGGAAAAATCATGTTCCACCTGCAGGAGAAGCTCCCGGACGGGCGCTGGCGGTTCGACACCGTCATCATGGACGCGCCGGCCACGGGCCACGCCATCTCCTTCCTCAGCGTGCCGCAGGTGCTGATTCAGACGGTGCCGCCGGGGCCCATGGCCCGCGAGGCCCAGAAGATGCGCGACCTCCTCGTGGACCCGGCGGTGACGGCCGCCGTGCTGGTGGCGCTCCCCGAGGAGATGCCGGTGAACGAGGCGCTGGAGTTGCACGCGGCGCTGCGGGACAAGGTGAGCCTGCGCACGCACGCGGCGGTGCTCAACCAATCCTTTCCGGAGCGCTTCACCGAAGCGGACCTGGAGGCCCTGGGGGGCCATCCGGAGCTGCTCGCCGTGGCCCAGGCGCACCACGACCGCGCGGCACAGGCGGTGCTCGCCGGGACGAAGTTGGAGCGCAACCTGCACGCGCCCGTCTACCCCGTCCCCCGGCTCTTCACGCCCGAGTTCGGGCGCAAGGCGATTGAACAGGTCATGGAGCACCTCGAACCTCTCGTGACGGGGGCGGCGTGAGCACGACGGCCCTGTCGCCCGCGCTGGCGGGCAAGCGCGTCCTCATCTGCGTGGGCTCCGGCGGTGTGGGCAAGACGACGGCGGCGGCCGCATTGGCCCTGCGCGCGTCGGTGGATGGGCGCTCCAGCCTGGTGTGCACCATCGACCCGGCGCGGCGACTGGCCAACTCGCTGGGCCTCACGGCGCTGGGCAACGCGGAGACGCGCGTCCCCGCAACCGCGCTGGAGCCCCTGGGCGTCCAGCCCCGCGCGTCGCTGTACGCGATGATGCTGGACATGAAGCAGACGTGGGACGAGCTCATCACCCGCGTCGCTCCGCCCGAGCAGCGCGAGCGCATCCTGTCCAACCGCTTCTACCAGTCGCTCTCCACGGCCCTGGCGGGCAGCCAGGAATACATCTCCATGGAGAAGCTGTGGGAGCTGCGCCGCAGCAGCAACTACGAGCTCATCGTCCTGGACACGCCGCCCACCGCGCACGCGCTGGACTTCCTGGACGCGCCCAACCGCGTGCTGGACTTCCTGGACAACGACGCGGCGAAGTGGCTCCTCACCCCGGCGCTCAAGGCCGGCAAGCTGGGGATGTCCCTGTTCAACCGCGGCGGCTATGTCATGCGGGGCCTGGCCAAGTTCACCGGCACGGAGATGCTCCAGGAGCTCTCCAACTTCATGCTCGCCATCTCCTCGCTCAACGAGGGCTTTCGCGAGCGCGCCCGGGGCGTGCGCCAGTTGCTGGAGGACCCGAACACCGGCTTCGTGCTGGTGACGAGCCCCCACCCCGAGCGCATGGATGAAGCCATCCACTTCCACAGGATGCTCAAGCAGCACCGCATGGAGGTGGTGTCGCTCGTGGTCAACCGCGTGCACCCCATGCCCACGGAGGCGCTGTGGGCGGACGCGGCCACGCTGACGCCCAGCCGCCGCGCCAAGGTGGAAGAGACGCTGCGCGAGCAGCAAATCATGGCCGAGCAGGACCGCACCGGCATCAACCAGCTCCAGGCCGCCTGTCCGGGTGTCCCCATCGTCCAGGTGCCCCGCTTCGCGATGGATGTGCACGATATCTCCGCCCTGTGGCGTACCGGACGCTACCTGGTGGGCGACGAGACACTCGGCTGACCACGGCCTGGGGCCCACACGCTTCGGGCCCACTGCCGCGTTTCCCTGTTTCGCACGGTGCTTGTGCGAAACCACCGCACTTCTTCAGTCCAGCCATCCTCGGGAAGCAGGCGGCCGGGGAAGCGCGTACGGGTCAGGCGCATTAAACTGGCGGGCCCGATGACGGTGGTGGGAACCCCTCGGTGCCCGGTGCTGTCCGGGAGGGGGAGCCGGTCCAGGAGGATGATGTGGTGAACGGGAGAGCGCTGAAACAGAAGCCTGTCAGCCGGTGGTGGTGGATGGCCGCGCTGGGCGTCGTCGTGTCCGGGTGCCGGACGACGGGCTCCGCCGCGCGGGAGGAGCCGCAGGCGAAGTCGCCCAAGCAGGAGCTCCACTTCGACGCGGTGACGGTGACGGCGGACCTGGAGCTGGACAAGCTCAACGACGAGGAGCTCTTCGCGGGCGGCACGTCGGCCTTCGCCGCGAACGATTTCCAACAGGCGGCGCGCTACTTCGGTCGGCTCGTCGACTTCTTCCCCGACAGCCGCCACCGCCGTGCGGCGCTCTACAACGCGGGCCTTGCCCACCAGCGCCTCAAGGAGTGGGAGGAAGCCGGCCACCGCTTCTCCGAGCTGTCGGACCCGGCCAAGGGCCAGGGGGACGCGTTGGACGCGGCCTTCCGCGTGGCGGAGGTGGACTACCACCTGGAGCGCTACGAACAGGCCTCGAAGCTGCTGGGCATCATCGCCGCGCGCGAGGACCTCCCCCTCAATCGCCGCCTCGAAGCGCAGGTGCAGCAGGGCATCTGCCAGTTGGAGAGCGGCGCACCGGAAACCGCCGAAGTCACCCTGCGCAAGGCGCTCTCCACCTACGACGCCCTGGAGGACAAGGGCGAGGTGGACGATTACTTCCCCGCCCAGGCCCACTTCTTCATCGGCGAGCTGTACCGGCTCCACTACGAGGGCGTGAAGCTGGACCCGGCGAAGGGCGCGGACCAGCTCGCCCAGGACCTCAACTACAAAGCCGAGCTGCTCCTGTCCGCGCAGGGCCACTACCTGCGCTCCATCCGCGTGGGCAACGGCTACTGGGCCACCGCCGCGGGGACGCAGATTGGTTCGCTTTACGAGAACCTCTACGAGCACATGGTGAACTCGCCCGCCCCCGCTGAGCTGGATGCCAGCGAGGCCGAAATCTACCGGCAGGAGCTGCGGAAGAAGATTCGGGTGCTGCTCACCAAGTCCATCAACATCTACGAGCGCACCTTGGAGACGGCCGAGCGCATCGGCTCGCAGAGCACCTTCGTGGACCGCACGCGTGAGAGCCTGGCCAAGGTGAAGGCCCTGCTGCTGGCGGACGCGGAGGGCGAGCCCGCGTCGGCGGCGCCCTCCTCCGGGGGCGAGCCCCATACCTGAGCGCAGCAGCAACGCCCCTGGCTGGGCAGGCCGGGGGCGCACGGCGTAGCCTGGGGGTTCCATGGAGCCCCTCTTCACGCCCGAGCAACTGGCGGAGATTCACGCCTTCCACCAGCCCTACTACATCCGGGCCGCGGTGGGCCCCTTCGCCAACCTGGCCCTGATGCTGCTCATGTTGGGCGTACTCGTCCAACCGCTCCACCGCCTGGCCGTGGCGGCCGCCGCGGGCCTGGAGCGGCGGCTCGGCTTCCTTCGGACGGCGCCGGTCAGCCGCGCCTTCTTCCACGCCATGGACCGGCTGTGGGGCAAGCCCGGCTGGGGCGCGGCGGTGCTCTTCGCCCTCTTCACGGACCTGTTCGTGTCGCTCGTCTACCTGCCGGTGGACGTCTGGTTCAGCTACACGCTGGAGCACCAGCACGGCATGTCCACGCAGACGCCCGCCACCTTCGCCTATGACATGGTCAAGGCCCAGTTGCTGGCGGCCTTCGCCCTCTCCGCGCTCGTCATCGGCATGTTCGGTCTGGCGCGCAAGCTGCGCCAGTGGTGGCTGGTGCTGGGCGTGCCCGTGGCGCTGCTGCTCCTCGTCTCCGGGGCACTGGACCCGTATCGCAGCAGGCTCTTCTTCAACCAGAAACCGCTGCCCGAGGGGCCCCTGCGAACCCGCATCGTGGACCTCATGGAGCAGGCGGACATCACCTTCGCCGACGTCCTCGTGGAGGAGACCTCCGTCGCCTCGCGCCGGCTGCAAGCCTACTTCGCCGGGCAGGGCCCCACGCGCACCATCGTCCTCAACGACATCATCCTCAAGGAACTCTCGGAGGACGAAGTGCTGGCCGCGGTGGCACACGAAGCGGGCCACGTCAACGAGTCGAAGTGGCCCGCCCGCATCGCCTCATCGCTGATGCTGGTGGCCCTGCTCTTCGCGCTCGACCGCCTCTTGCGCCTGTCCGCGTCGCGGGGCTGGTTCGGCGCAACCCACTTCGCGGACATCCGCAACCTGCCCCTCATCTCCCTGCTCTTCTTCCTCCTCGTGCTGACGGCCAAGCCCATCTCGGGCGCCTTCTCCCGGGAACGCGAGCGTGAAGCGGACCGCTATGCCCTCCGGCTCACGGGTGACGTGGACGCCTTCCGGCGCATGCTGGTGAAGGCCGCGCGCGTCAACAAGATGGACCCCGAGCCCCCCCGCTGGGTCGTCCTCAAGGGCATGAGCCATCCGCCCATCGGCGAACGGATTGCGTCTCTTCCCACGCCCTGAAACAGCGGTCGACAGGTGGGCTCCCCCCTCCCCTTCCGGCCACGCCTCTTCCCCGAG
>NZ_VHLB01000137.1:0-16523 GCF_006547365.1 Myxococcus sp. AB056
CCGCCGCACTGCCCACCCCAACCCCCGGGCCAGACGTCGAAGCTCGGCTCGCCCTGGCTGAGCACCTGCTCGCCTGCGACGAGCCACGTCTGTGCGCGCAGCACGTGGTGGCGTGGCTCACCCGCGAGCGGCCGTCGGACGTCGCGGCCTGCCTCGCGCGCGGCAGCGGCACGGAAAAGTGGGTCTGCCTCGCGGCCCGGAACCTATCCGAGGCCCAGCGTGACGCCCTGGCGTTCCAGCCCGGTGAGACCTCCCATCCCCTGGCGGAGACGCTGACGCAGGGGGCGCCTCGCTTCTTCGCCGCCCCCCGGGCCCCGCTGCCGGCCGAGGGATGCATCGCGGTGCCCCTGGGCCGCTCCGGAGCACCCGCCGCGGGCCTGCTGCTGCTGTCCGCGGACGGCCCCACGCTGACGCCGGACGCAGCCTGGGTGAGCGCGCACGTCGGCCCCCGGCTGGCCGCCATGCTGCCCCCGGAGCGCCGCGAGGTGGCGGGCGGCGAGCTGCTCCGCCGCATCATCGACACCGTGGCGGACCCCGTGCTGCTGACGGACCTGGAGGGACGGCCCCACATCGCCAACACCCGCGCGGAGGTGCTGCTGGTGGCCGGGCCGAACGCGAGCGAAGGCCGCCGCCGGGCGACGGAGCTCAATCGGCAGGTGTTCTCCTCCGCGCTGGCCAGCTTCGCCAGCGGTGACACGTCCACCGTACGCCGACGGGAAGTCCCGCTGGTGGACCCGGTGGAGGGAATCGACCTGCTCTTCGAAGTCGTCAGCACGCCCGTACTCGAGCCGGATGGCCGCGAGTCCCTGGTCAGCGTGCTGCGCAACGTGACGGACCTGGGCCGCGCCACCCAGGCGCTGGGTGAGAGCTACCGGCGCCTGCGCGACACGGAGCGGGAGGCCCGCAGCGAGCGTCACCGGCTGGACCGCGTGCTGGACTCCGTGCCAGACCCCATCATCCTGTCCGACCCGGCGGGCGGCATGGTGATGATGAACGGCCCGGCCGAGAAGCTCTTCGCCACACACCCCGACAGTGGGGAAGCGGCGCTGCGGCGGCTGCGCTCCAACAACGCGAGCTTCTCGTCGTTCCTCGCCAACCTGCTGGACGCGGAAGGACGGCCCCGCTGGCGCGGACAGCTCGGGCTGGTGGACCCGGCCACGGGCGCCACGCTCCCCATGGAGGCCGTGGCCAGCAAGGTCCTGGGCGACTCCGGTGAGCTGACGGGCATCGTCACCCTCTTCCACGACCGCAGCGAGGCGCTGGAGAAGGCACGGCTGCTGGAGCGGGTGAAGGAAGGTTCCGTCCACCTGGAGGCGCGCGTGCAGGCTGCCACCGCGGAGCTGGCCGAACAGAACGAGATGCTGCGCCGGCAGGCCATCCAGGTGGAGCAGGCCAGCGCGGCCAAGTCCCAGTTCCTGGCCAATATGTCCCACGAGTTCCGCACGCCGCTCAACGCCATCCTCGGCTACACGAACATGCTGCTGCAGGGCGTGTCCGGCGAACTGAACCCGGCGCAGAAGCGAAACCTCACGCGCATCGACTCCAACGGCAGACACCTGTTGGAAGTCATCAACGAGATTCTGGACATCACCCGCATCGAAGCGGGCCGGATGCCCTTGAACCTGTCGGACTTCGGCATCCCGGAGCTGCTCCAGGAGGTCATGGCGGAGATGGACCCCATCATCGCGCGCAGCAAGCTGACGGTGAGCGCCCACCTCGGCCCGCGCGTGCCGGCTGTGTACAGTGACCGGCAGAAGGTGAAACAAATCGTCCTCAACCTCCTGTCGAATGCGTTGAAGTTCACGCACGAAGGCTCAGTGCAGGTGCAGGCGGAGTACGTGGCTGCTACGTCCACGCTCACCATCTCCGTGACGGACACGGGCATTGGCATCGACCCAGCGAACCAGGAAAAAATCTTCGAGGACTTCCAGCAGGTGGACAGCTCTCCGACCCGGGCCTATGGAGGCACGGGTCTGGGGCTCTCCATCTGCCGTCGCCTGGCTGCCATGCTGGGGGGGCGCGTCACCCTCCAGAGCACCCAGGGCGAGGGTTCGACATTCACCCTGCACTTTCCCCGACGCGCGAGGCGCGCATGACGAACCCATCTGAGACCCCGAAGCCCCTCGTGCTCGTCGTTGACGACTATCAAGATGCCCGGGAGATGTACGCCGAGTACCTGGAGTTCTCGGGCTTCCGCGTCGCCGAGGCCAAGAACGGCCAGGAGGCGCTGGACAAGGCCTTCGAGCTGCGGCCCGACATCATCCTCATGGACCTGTCGCTGCCCATCATGGACGGCTGGGAGGCGACACGGCGGCTGAAGGGCGACGACCGCACGTGCGCCATCCCCGTGGTGGCGCTCACGGGCCATGCGATGACGGGGCAGTCCGACGAAGCCAAGGGCGCGGGCTGCGACTCCTTCGTCACCAAGCCCTGCCTGCCGGACGCGCTGGTGGATGAAGTCCGCCGCGTGCTCGCCACCCACGGAGGCGCATCGGCGAGGTGAAGCGCACCATGTCCCGGACGACACGGCCCCGGAAGGGGGCGGCTCACGGCGACACCCGCACGGCCCAGGCCGCACGGCCTTCGCCCCCCACGGCGGAGACGGTGACGCCCGACGGACTCCGGTATCTCTACGGCATCGTCCGTGCCACCGCGCCCCTGGACGTCGGGCGCATCGGATTGGGCGCTGTTCCCGCGCAGGTGTACGCGGTGAGCGAGGCGGGCCTCACGGCCCTGGTGTCCGTGGCGCCAGGCCGCGTGGTGGACCCGACGCGAGCGCACCTGCTGGGGCACCAGCGCGTCACCGAAACCCTGCTCCGTGAGCACACCGTGCTCCCCGTGGCCTTCGGCACCGTCATGGCGTCCGAGGCCCAGGTACGCGCTGTGCTGCGCACGGCCCATCGCGAACTGTCCGGCGTGCTGGACGCGCTGGAAGGCAAGGTGGAGCTGGGCCTGAAGGTGCTCTGGCACCGCGAGCACCTCGCCCAGCGGTTGGTGCTGGAAGACGCCCAGCTTCACCGGCGCGAAGATGAGCCGGAGGCCGAGCACGAGCGCCGCTTGGAGGCCGCCGTGGAGGACCGCGCCGGGCGTGACATGCGGGCGCTGCTGGAGGGCCTGCGCCCCCGAGCCGCCGCCATGCGCGAGCATCCCCCCGTGGGTGAGCGGATGCTGCTCAACGCGGCCTTCCTCGTCGAGCGGGCCCGGTTGGAGTCCTTCGAGGAGAAGGTCCGCTCCCTGGCCGCGCGCTCGGACACGTACACGTTCCGCTTCACCGGGCCCTGGGCGCCGTACAGCTTCGTGGACGTGCACCTGGGCCTGCGTGACGAGGACGCATCACTTCCCTGAAGCGGTGGACACGGGCGCCGTCACCCGAGCCGCCTCTTCCACCAGCGCGTCCATCCCGGCGTGGAGCCGGGCCCAGCCCGTGGTGTGCTCGGTCCGGGCGTAGAAGCCCCCCTCGCTCTTCACCACCATGACGTGGCCAACGGCCCGGCCCGCGCGCAGGTAGTCCACACGGAAGGACTCCTGCGGCTCGCCCCCGGGAAGCGGCTCGTCGCGGCCGAGCAGGTCCACCGGCATCATCCGCCACACGCGGTCATGCCAGTTGCGCGCGAAGTCGTCCGGCCGCTCCGGTGCGTCCTCCGGCGCCAGGACCACTGGGCCGGGAGCCTTGCCCGTGGCCCGGAAGGCACGGGTGGCGCCACCCGCGCGGATGGTCACCGCGTCGAAGTCTCCCAGGTCGAAGGTGTGCAGCCGGCGGTCCACCAGACGGCTGTTCGCGTTCTCCAGGTCCGGCAGCATCGCCGGGCCCAGCAGGTACACGCGGCCGTCCTCCTCGCTGCGCAGGTACGGCGTCCCCCAGCCGCCCGGAGGCGACGCCAAGGCGAACACACGCGCCTTTCCGGCCACGGTCAGCGTCAGCTTGCGCGGAGACGTGGCCAGGCCGACCTCCTCCAGCTTCTTCGCGTCCAGCTCACCCAGCGCCCGCATGGCGCGCATGGGCGCGAAGCGGGAGAACAGCTTGTCCGCCACCTCGTTGGCGCGCAGCTCGCGCGGCGGTGGTGGTTCCTCGCGCGCGGCCACGGGCGGCTGTCCCGCGGCGGCGCCGGTGCCCGCGTCCGTGCCCACCGCCGCGGTGGCACCGCCCGCGTCCGCCGCCTGAGGAGCCACGCCCGCGTCGGTGGCGCCCGCATTCGCATCGCCGGAGGCCGCCCTGGAGGCCTTGTAGCCCAGACGCACCCAGAGCCGGTCACGCTCACGGGCATCGCGGAACACGTCCACGAAGCGGGAGTCGTCCTCGTAGCGGATGCTATCCAGCGCGCGCGCCGGGACATCCACCACCGTGACTTCCCCCGGGCCCGCGGAGGGCTCGCGCTGCCAGACGACGAACGCTGCAATCAACGCGGCCGCCGCCAGGGCCCCTTGGAGGGCCAGGTCCCGAACCTTCATCGCTCACCTCCCGCCACCGCGGGGCGCGGCGCGCGGCGCCCTCGCCGGCGCGTCGTCACGAAGCCCACCGCCAGCACCAGGGCCGGCCCCAGGAACACCGTCGCGTAGAACCAGAGGACGTCCTGCTCCCGCGTGTGCTGGATGGGCGTGTCTTCCTCCGAGGACACGGCGCCGGAGATGGACTCCTCACCGGTGAGCCACCGCAGCGTGTCCACCGCCAGGTATGCGTTGCCCATGTTGCCCATCAGCAAGTCACTCACCGCGTCCGCGTCCGCCATCACCACGGCGCGCATCGCCTCCTGGCCGGCCGGCGCGGGCTTCTCCACCGCGATGACCAGGGGCCAGGGCCGCCGCATCTCACCCGCGTCCAATGTGAAGTTGCCATTGGCGTCCGCGAAGGTGGCGCCGTGCGCTCGCACTGACACGTCCTGCGCCAGACCTGCCGGCAACGGCTGAATCTGCTCCAGGGCGCCCGCGCTCAGGAAGACGACCGGCGCCTGTCCCGCCAACGACGACAGCGACGTGACGGACGGGTGCGAGGAAAACGTCGCCGTGCCCAGGTTGCCGCGGTCGCTCTGCTGCCGCGCCGTGCGGAAGTACACTTGGTCATTGGCCAGCGGCGTCTTGAGGTACTTCAGGCCCAGGGGCTCCAGCAGCGGCTGGAAGTCCGGTCCCTCCGGCTCCAGCGCCAGCCACAGCCGGCCGCCGCGCGCGGCGTACTCACGCAAGGCATTCAGCTCCTCGGGGAGGAACGCCTGCGTCGGGCCCGCCACCACCACCACGGAGGCGTCACGCGGCACCTCGGTGCCCAGGCCCTCGGAGACACCGAGCGGCCGCACGTCCACGTTCTGCGCGCGCAGCAACTCCTTCAGCTTCTCCACGGACGGGCGGGTCGTCTCGCCCGGCACCGCCCGCGACTCGGCGCGCTCACCGTGGCCGGATGTGAAGTAGACGACCCGACGAGGCCGGGCCACCGTCAGCAGGCGGCGTTGGACCTCCTGGTCCAACCGCTGGAGCTGGCCGCGCGCCCGCTCGACTTCCAGGCCCACCGTGAGCGGCTCCTTCCGGTCGCCGCGCGCCAGGACGATGGTGCCGTTGTTGTGGACGCCCAGCGACCTCGCCCGAGCCGGCTCCACCGCCTGGTCCAGCCGCACCACGTTGAGCAGGCCCGGACTCTCCACCGACAGGTCGCGGAAGTACTGCCCCACCGCTTCGCCCACCTCGTTCGCGGGTGGGAAGAAGAGCGTCACCTGGAGCGGCTCATTGAGCCCGCGAATCACCTTGCGCGTGCCGTCGCCGGGCTTCGCGGTGCGGAAGTAGGACAGGTCCCACGTGACGTCGGCCTGGGTGGCGACGAACATGGACGCGAAGGCGAAGACGAGCACGAAGGCCAGCCCCAGCCCGGAGTACAGCGCGCTGCGGACACGGCCCGTCTCCAGCACGGGTGCGCGCGTCATCGCCGTGGCGGCGACCTCCACCATCGCCAGCGGCAGCAAGCAGCACGCGAGCAACGCCGGGAAGAGCGCCGCCAGCGACACCGCCAGCCGAGGCGCCTTCTGGGACAAGGGACCGCCGAAGAGGCCGGTGCCTACGTCCGATTGGACGAAGTAGAGCCCCAGGGCCAGGAGCCCCACGCCGTACAGACCCGACACCCACGCCTCGACAGCGCGCCGGTCCGCGCTGGCCGACCGCATGCGCGCGAAGCGCCAGCACAGCGCGCCCACCGCCACCGCCACGCCCAGGCCAGACAGGACGGTGCGGCCCGTGCCGATGCCAAAGAGCCGCTCACCGAGGAAGACCGCCAGCAGGCCCGAGACGAAGGCCAGCGTCACGGGGAGTCCCCCGCTCGAAGGACGCGCGCTCATCGCCACCTCCGCGCCTCGAGCACCCGCGTGGCCGCGAACAGCGCCACGTAGGTGACCACGAGGTAGTAGACGACGTCACGCACGTGGATGAGCCCCGCCTGGAACGGCGGGAAGTGCTGATTCCACAGCGACATCGCGCTGAAGACATCCGCCAGCGGCTGCTCGGTGATGCGCGCCAGGAGCCAGCACAGGATGAGGGCCACCAGCATCACCGCGGACGTAATCGCAGCGAGCAACTGGTTGCGCGCCAGCGCCGAGCCGAACGTCCCCACCGCCAGCGACGCGCTGCCCAGCAGCAGCAGACCGAAGTACCCCGCCGCCACGTGCCCGAAGGACACCTTGCCATTCACCATCACCAGCAGCGGCATGTAGACAGTGCACAGGAGGTACAACGCGAGGAAGGCCAGTCCCGCGAGGAACTTGCCCAGGACGATGTCGCGGTCGCGCAGCGGTGACGAGTACAGCAGCGACAGCGTTCCCGTCTGACGCTCCTCGGCCAGCAGGCGCATCGAGATGAACACCGAGGCGACGACGGTGAAGCCGCTCGAGTAATAGAAGAACTGAGACAGCACCTCGGCGGAGCGCTTGCTGGCGCCGCCCAGGGCATACGCGTTGAAGAACAAGCCATTCAACGCGAGGATGACCGCGATGATGACGTAGCCGCTGAGCGTGCGCAGATAGGCGGACAGCTCGCGGCGGGCGATGAGCAGCGCTTTCACGCGCGCGCCTCCTGGCCGTGTGTCAGCCGCAAGAAGATGGATTCGAGCTGACCGGCTCCCTGGTCCAGCCGCAACAACTCCAGGCCCGCGCCCACCACCGCCTGCGCCACCTGGGGCCGCTGGTCGGGCGAGGCCCGCACCGTCAGCGCCACCAGGCCGTCCGACGCGCGGTCCACCTCCACCGCGCCAAAGCGCTGGAGCACCTCCACCGCGCGCGCCTTGTCGCCGCGCACCTCCAGCTCGATGGTGCCCCGGCCGCCCATCTTCGCCGCCAACTCCTCCTCCGTGCCCTGCGCCACCAACATCCCCTTGTGGATGATGAGCAGCCGGTCACACGTCTGGGAGATTTCCGGGAGGATGTGGCTGGAGACGAGCACCGTGTGCGCGCCCTTCAACCCGCGGATGACGTCGCGCATCTCGACAATCTGCCGGGGGTCGAGCCCGCTGGTGGGCTCGTCGAGGATGAGCAGGGCGGGCTTGTGCACCAGCGCCTGCGCCACGCCTACGCGCTGGCGGTAGCCGTGACTGAGTGTGGAGATGAGCTCGCCGTGGACGTCACGCAGGCCCGTCTTCTCCTCGGCCTCGCCCACGCGGCGGGCGGTGTCCCGGGACGTAACGCCGCGAAGCTGCGCGACGTAGGCCAGGTATTCCCCCACCGTCATCTCGTCGTAGAGCGGAGGCACGTCCGGCAGGTAGCCGATGCGCTGGCGGACCTCGTGGGCATTGCTCACCACGTCATGGCCGTCGATGACGACACGCCCCGAGGTCGGCAGCAGCACGCACCCCAGGACCTTCAGCGTCGTCGATTTTCCTGCGCCATTGAGGCCCAGGAAGCCAATAACTTCTCCCTGGCTGATGGTGAAGGCCAGGTCCCGGATCGCCGCGTGCTCACCGTAGTATTTGGTCAGCCCTTCGACCTGAATCATCAGGAGTCCTCTCCCCTTCGAATGCGTCGTTTCTTCTGGCGCAGCGGAGGGGATTGTCAAGCGCCGGACTCGCTAAGAATGGCGGTATTCAGGGCCCTTCGTCGTGCGCCCCAATGTGAAGCGCAGCGCGCTTTCCAGATCGGGAAGGAGGAAGACGAACCCCAGCCGCTGGGCTGCCTGGGGCACGATTCGCGCGCCGTCCAGCAGCGCCTCTTGCCCCATCTGTCCGAAGAGGGTTCGCACCACGGGCGCGGGGACCGGGAAGACGGCCGGACGCCGCAACACCTTGCCCAGCATCCGAGCGAAGTCCGCCTGCCGCACCGCCCCCGGCGCCACGGCGTTGATGGCTCCGCGCGCGGCGTCGGTGAAGACAGAGAAGTGGATGAGCCCGAGCACGTCCTCCAGCGACACCCAGCTCATCCACTGCTGCCCGGAGCCGATGGGCCCGCCGCCTCCCGCGAGGAACGCTGGCAGCATCTTCGCCAGGGCGCCCTCGCGCGCGTCCAGGACGGGGCCGATGCGCAGGTGCACCACGCGGATGCCGGCGGCCTCGGCGGGCGCGGCGGCGGCTTCCCACTCGCGTGATACCTGGGAGAGAAAGCCCTTCCCGTCCGTACTGCTCTCCTCGGTGAGGACTTCGTCGCCGCGGTCCCCGTAGATGCTGCTGCCGCCCGCGGAGACGAGCACCTTCGGCTTGCGCTTCATCCGCGCCAGGGCTTCGGCCAGGGTGCGAGTGCCCTGGGTGCGGCTCTTGAGGATGGCGTCCTTGTACTCGGGGGTCCAACGCTGGCCGGCCACGTTGACGCCCGCGAGGTGCACCACGGCGTCCACGCCTTCGAGTGCGTCGGTGTCCACCTCGCCCTTGTCAGGCGCCCAGGCGACCTCGTTCCGCGAGGAGTCCGCCTTGCCGCGCACCATGCGCTTCACCGTGTGGCCGCCCGTGGTGAGAAAGGGCACCAGCGACGAGCCCACCAGCCCCGAGGCTCCGGTGACGGCGATGGTGAGCGGCCCCTGCCCCGCGAAGGGGGCGTGACGCTTCAAGTCCTCGAGCGTGACGCGGTGGCGGTACGCGAACATCCGCTCCAGGGTGCGCCGGGCGAAGCCTCCGCCGAAGAGGTTGCCCAGGGGGCCTACGGGGAGGACGTATTCCACTTCGTCATCCAGGATGGACGTGCCCGTGGCGGGCTCGGGCCACATCCGGTGGGTGTGGACCCACTTCGCGAAGGGGCCGGACATCTGCGTGTCCTGGAACATGGCGTCTTCGACGTAGGCGGTGTGCTCGGCCACCAGGCGTTGGGGGATGGGGCCCACGCGCATGCGGACGACGACGCGGGCGCCGATGCGGATGCCATCGCCGGTGCGCTCCAGGACCTCCATCCGCTCCCAGGGGGGCGTCAGGCGTTCGAGCGCCCCTTCCCGGGCATGCCAGGCGAAGAGGTCCTTGGCCGTGACGGGCATCCGAGTGCGAGCATCGAAGACGTGCGACTTGCCCATGTTCCCTCCTGCGGCGACAGTGCGGCGGCGCATGATTGCTCCAGAGTCCCTTGAACGCGCGGTGGAATTGCTGCGGCACGGTGGTGTCGTCGCCCTGCCGACGGAAACCGTCTACGGTCTGTCCGCCAACGCGGAGGACGAATTGGCCGTGCGCCGCGTCTTCGCCATCAAGGGCCGCCCCGCCACCCATCCCCTCATCGTCCACATCCCAGGCGTCGAGCACCTGAACACGTGGGCACGTGAAGTCCCAGAGGCCGCACGGAAGCTGGCCGAAGCCTTCTGGCCCGGGCCGTTGACGCTGGTGCTGCCGCGCACGGCGCGGGCCACGGATGCCGTCACGGGTGGGCAGGACACCGTTGCCCTGCGCGTGCCGAATCACCCGGTGGCGCTCGCGGT
This sequence comes from Myxococcus sp. AB056, assembly GCF_006547365.1. NCBI lineage: Bacteria > Pseudomonadati > Myxococcota > Myxococcia > Myxococcales > Myxococcaceae > Myxococcus > Myxococcus sp. AB056. Next base: position 9,850 of record NZ_VHLB01000137.1, read on the forward strand.
GCTCCAGAAGCTGGGCGGAGGGCTTGCCGCGCCGAGCGCGAACCGGTTTGGCAAGGTGAGCCCCACCACGGCGGAGCACGTGCGGGAGGACCTGGGCGGAGACGTGGACCTCGTCCTAGATGGAGGCCCGTGCACGGTGGGGGTGGAGTCGACCATCGTGGACTTGAGCTCGAATGAGCCCGCGATTCTCCGGCCCGGAGGTCTGGCGGCGGAGGATGTGGAGCGGGTGCTGGGGCGCAAGGTGCCGGTGAGGACTTCGTCCAAGGTGCGCGTGTCAGGCTCACTGGAATCACACTACGCGCCGCGTGCCGGCGTGGTGCTGACCGAGCCCGGGCAGGCCGTGATGCGCGTCCAGGAACTGCGTGGACAGGGATTGCGCGTGGGGGTACTGGGGCCTGCGAGCCTTGCGTTGCCACCCGATGTGCCGCGCTTCGATGTGCCGGATGAGCCCACGGGTGCCGCTCGCGTGCTGTACGCCCGTCTGCGCGAGGCGGATGCACAGGGGCACGACGTGCTGGTGGCGTGCCTCCCTGCTGAGAGCGGCCTGGGCATCGCGGTCCGCGACAGGCTGTCGCGTGCCGCCGCTCCGCGCGGGTAGCGATTACGCCAAGCAGCATGGGTCTGCCTTTGAAGGTAGCGCATGGGGTAACCGTTCACCGGTCGGTGCTCGCTTGAAGAGGTTGCCGGGCAGCAGACGGCAGGAGCGAGTGCGCTCGACAGTGGCGACCTCGGCGTGACACACCGCCACTCGTGGCGGAACTCCGGCTGGCCCTGCTGGAATGGACCCATCGGTATAACGAGCACTGGCTACTTGAGCGCCGCGACTTCCTTTCGCCGAGTCAGGCCCGGCGGGAGTTGAGGCTGAAGCAAGCGGCCTGAGTATGACCAACCTGGTGTCTCAACAACCCGGTGCGGCACAATGGCTTGGTCCAGCCCAGAGTTGGGCTCCACCTTGCTCTGAGTGGAGAGGTTCAACTGCGTGCAGCCCCCCCGTCATCCAGTGCAGTAAGATTCGCACGCAGAATGTCCTGGTAGTGCGGCACCACTTCCACAACGAGCACGTCGTTCAGCAACTGGCGAGCGCCATCGACGTCACCAGATTCCCGGCAGCGCTCCACTTCAGCCAAGGTGCGCGACAGACGCCGCGAACCATTGCTGATGCGCCTCGCTACCTCCGCCAGCAACTCCTCAGCAGTGGACTCAGACTGTAGCGCTCGCTCCACATCACTGAGGGCGATCCCCACTTGAGGCGCCGTCCTAAGCAGTGTCGAACGTGTCGACTCCGTGAGCGCGAATGGCTCCCCGCGGGCAACACGGCGGGAGAGGTCTCGAACATCGTTCCAGTTCAAGCCATCCATGGCATTCCCTATCGTTGGTAGCAGAGTTCGTACGGCCACTCACGCTGGCCTTCGCAGTTGCGGAAGCACGCGTAGCAGTCTCCGACCCAATACGGCTTCTTCTGGTCCCTGCACCTGACATATGTATCGATACAGTGCTGCTTCCAACCATCGTCTTCGCTGGCATCCTTGACGGTGTGTTTCGCAGCCGCATCCATGCCCGCCATGTGCACGGCAGCCTCCGCCGCTGAGAGTCCGCACGCTTCGGGCACGCCAGGATTGCGCTGGATGCAGCACGACATGCTGTCAGTACAGGCCGCCAGCGCATAAGCGTCATGACTGTCAGCACTGCGCCGGCTGACCGCGCCGCTGGAGCACCCCAGCATCAGCACAGTGAATGCGCATACCACATCAGGGGCAATGACCTGTCCTCGCATGGCTCGCCTGGAAATCACGCTTCAGCACCAAGCAGCAATCTTCCTGGCAAGGTCGTCCATACGTCCTCAAGGTTCGCACCTCGATGCGTGCTTGGGTTCCGGCATCGGTACGCGGGGCCCAACAATCCGAATCAGTGCCGAGTCCGAGGCCCCTCCTCTTCCCCAGGCGGAGCCATCCGCTGGGACAACAGCCCCAGCAACTCCTGGGTCGACAGCCGTCCCGCCGCGTCCTTCCCTTCCAGCACCCCCGCCACCAGCGCGCGCTTGTGCTCGTGCAGCGACAGCATCTGCTCCTCGATGGTCCCCCGCGTCACCAGGCGGTACACCGTCACCGGCCGCTCCTGCCCAATCCGGTGCGCGCGGTCGGAGGCCTGGTCCTCCACGGCGGGGTTCCACCACGGGTCCAGATGAATCACCGTGGTCGCTGCCGTGAGATTCAGTCCGAAGCCACCGGCCTTGAGCGAAATCAGGAACAGCGGCACGTCCCCCTCCTGAAACGCGCGCACCCGCTCTGCCCGAGCCCCCGCGGGCGTCTGCCCATCCAGGTACTCGTAATCAATCCCCTCCGCGTCCAGCACCTCGCGCACCAGCGCCAGGTGGGACGTGAACTGGCTGAATACGAGCGCGCGATGCCCCTCCGCGCGGAGCTCCCGCACCAACTCCATGAACCGCTCCAGCTTGGCCGACTCCAGCTTCGACCCGGCGTCATACAGCCGAGGATGTGAAGCCAGGAGCCGCAGCCGCGTGAGCGCCGCCAGAATCTCGATGCGCCGCTCCTGCTCCTTCATCTTCGGCTTGCGCGTCTCCAAATCCGAGAGCGCCGCCAGCCGCGCGTCCTCGTAAAGCGCCCACTCCTCCGACGAGAGGACAATGGGCACCCGGATGTCCGTCCGAGGCGGAAGCTGCGCCTCCACCTGCGCCTTCGTCCGGCGCAGCAGGAAGGGCTGGAGCACCCGAGCCAGCGCGGGCGCGGCCGTCGGGTCCACGCCCCGCTCAATCGGCGCGGCGAAGCGCGAACGGAATGCCTCCCAGCTCCCGAGCAACCCCGAGAAGACGACTGCGAAGAGACTCCACAGCTCGCCCAGGTGGTTCTCCAGCGGCGTGCCCGACAGCGCGAACTTGAAGTCTCCCTGAAGCGCCCGCGCCGCCCGGAAGCGGTGCGTCGTCGCGTTCTTCAACGTCTGCGCTTCATCGAAGATGATGGTGGAGAAGCGCAGCTTCGACAGCCGCTCGATGTCCCGCGTGAGCAGGCCATAGCTCAACACCAGCACGTCCTTGGGCCCCAGTTGCTCCAACGTCCGGCCCCGGTCCGCCGCGTCCGAGAACAGCGTCATCCGCAGCGACGGCGCGAAGCGCTTCGCCTCGTCCATCCAGTTGAAGGCCACCGACGTCGGCGCCAGCACCAGCGCGGGCCCCAGCTTGCTCCGGTCCAGGAGCACCGTCAGCGCCTGCACCGTCTTGCCCAAGCCCATGTCGTCCGCGAGCACCCCGCCCGCGCCCCACGAAGCCAGCCGCGTCAGCCAGCGGAAGCCCTCCAGTTGGTAATCCCGCAGCGCCGTCTTCAGCCCCGTGGGAACCCGCGGCTTCAGCTCCTTCGCCGCGAAGATGCGCTCCACCAGCGACTGCCACGTCTTGTCCGCCTCCACCTCGGCGCCCGCGTCCTGGAGCGCCGTGAGCGTCTCCACCGCGGAAGGCCCCACCTCCAGGCCATGGCGCGTGGCATGCGCATGGTCCGCCAGCCGCTCCAGGTGCTCCCGCAGCGCGCCTTCAATCTCCACGTAGGACGTCGAGTCCACCTGGACGAAACGTTCCTTCCGCCGCGCCGCATCGAGCAGCCGCGCCAGCTCCACCCGCTCGCCTTCCACGGAGAGCCCACCCAGCACGCCAAACCAGTCCCGCTTCCGCTCCAGGATGACCTTCAGCGCCGGAGGCGCGGCGGCATGGAACAGCCGCACCGGCGCCCCCACCCACTCCAGCTCCGGCTTCGGCGCCAGCTCCACACAGGCCGCGAGCACCGCGAGGCCGCCCTGCGCGCTGGTGAAGCGGAAGGTGAAGGGCAGCTCCTCGGGCTCCGCCGTGTCGAGCGGCAACCGGGCCTGAAGCAACTCCGCCGCGTCGCGCTCCTGAACGAAGTCACGCACCGCGTGCACCGCCCCCGTCCCCCGCCGGACGTGGACGTCGCGCGCCCCCTCTCCAGGAATGAACGTGGGACTGTCCGGCAACGGGCGCGTGCGCAGCTCCACCCGGACCGCCCCGCTCGCATGCGCCTCCATGCGCACCACGGGGGCGTAGCGCAGCGGCACCGACTCCCCCAAGACACTCCGAGGCAGCGCCACCGGCACGCGCAGGGACAGCTTCGACAACTGGTCCAGCAACGCGACGTGGCTCTCCGGCGGAAACGAATTGCCGTGGCGGTTCAGCGCCGTCACCAGCGCGCGGACCTCGGGGCCCGCGTCCAGCACCGTGAGCACCCGCTGGCTGTCATCCCAGATGTAGAGCCCCTCCTCCGGCTGAGCCTTGCGCACCCGCTCCAGCATCGCCGTGGGCAGCATTGCGCCATCCACCCCCGCGCTCACGATGACCACGCCGTCCCGGTCCTCGGCGACGAGCCCGACCTTCACGCGCTCGATGCGCACCAGCAGGTCCGGATTCTCATCCAGGTGGATGCGGGGATGCCCCACCAGTTCGAAGAGCAGCGCACGCGACGCGGGGGCCTCCGACTCCGGCAGCAGCGCCGCCAGGCGCGCGTCCGCCGGCGACAATTGCGAGCCATGGTCCTGCAGCAGCTTGCGCCGGCTCACCTTCGCGCCCGTGCTGCGCTGGCCCTTCTTGTTGCGCTTGTGCACGTAGGCCGCGAGCTCCACGCCGTACCCGTTGATGACGTCCAGCCGCCAGGAGACCTCGCCGCCTCCAGGCCCACCCGGACTGTCGTCAACGGCCCGCTCCAGCGCCCGCAGCGCGCGCTCCCAACCGGGACGGACCAGCTCCTCCAGCTCCTCTCCAAAGGACTCGGACCAGGGCTGGCGCAACCACAGCAACGCCGTGTCGATGGCCGCCAGCAAGTGGACGCAGAACGTCGCGCCACAGGAGCAGTCCCCCGTCACCTCGGTGGGAGCGAAAATCAGCCGGGCCTCGGGAAGGATGAAGCCCGCCTGCGCCCCCACAGGCAGCTCGGAGATGCGCGTCTCGCGGAGTCGGAAGCCCGGAAGCGGGGCGTCGTACTGCATCAGGTCCGGTACCAGCGCGTGCATCGGCCGGGGAGCGACGGAAGCCGGGACGCGCGCACGCAGCGCCAGCAGCAGGCCATGGACGCGGTGCGTGCGGGGCTCGGCGGGCGGCGCGAGCCGCTCCTCGAGCGAAGCCCGTGACGCCTCCGCGCCCAGCCGCTCCGCCTCCACGAAGCGCCAGGCGAGCGTGGGCAGCAGCTCCTTCATCCGGGGAGACGGCATCGCCTCCGTCATCCAACGCGCCAGCGAGTCCGTGCTCAGCAACTCCACGAGCCTTCGGCGGGCGAGCACGGGACGCGCCTGGGGCAGCCAGGCCGCTTCCACCAGTGGCATCAGCACCGCCAGGCTCAGCCGCGACAAGTGCTCGAGCCCCTGCGCCCGCAGCCACGCCAGCGCGTCACGGGTCGTATCGAACAAGGGAGTCACGGGCTTCTCTGGCGGCTCGGACATGCCCCCGCTTCTTCGCAAAGCACGCACGAAACGCAAGCAGACCTGTGACGCGAGGACGCAAGACGGCTGGCTGCCCTCCACGGCCCCGCTCCACTTTCCGTATGTCCCTGCCGATATGGCCGCCCTGGCCGTGGCGTTGTCACCCTACGACACACGTCCCGCGTCCCTTTACGGAGGCCCGCCGATGACGATGCCCCCCGCGTTCGTGAGCATCCTCACGCTGCTCGCACTGGTGGGTTGCACGAACCACCGCCAGACGCTGCTGGAGCGCACGAGCAGCTATGTGGTGTACGACATGCCCGCACGACAGGTCATGAAGGCCGCCGAGGCGATCCTGAGTGAGCGCGGCTATGCCCTGCTCCCCAGCACGGACCCGATGTTCCTCATCACGCCGTGGAAGGTCTCCGGCAACTACGACGTCTTCACCCACTGGTCTCGCGTCTACGTCGAGGGGCACAAGCGTCCCGACGGCCGGTTCACCGTGCGCGCATACCATATGGCCGCCAACATGCCCGCCCGGACGCAGTCGCTGCCGACACCGGAGACGACGACCATGACGACCCCCGAGGAGAAGCAGAACATCATGCCCACGGTCCTGCTCTCCACCGAGCCCGTGCTGGTGCGCTCCGCCAGGCCCAACCTCCGCAGGGACCTCGATCTCGAATGGGCCATCATGGAGCGGCTCGACCCAGACTTCGCCGGACGCGTCAAGACGCAGGTCGACGTGTATCTCGCCCATTCATCCTCGAAGCGGCCGGGTGACGTACTTGAATGACCTCGCCTGCTTCGATATCCCGCGAGGGCTGCCAAGGAGCGTCCCCGCGTGAAGCAAAGCGTGTTTGGTCTGGTCGTCGCCCTGTCACTGACCGCCTGCAAGGAAGAGCCCCGTGGGAAGATGGAGCCCATTCCCCGCCCGCCGGGGATGAAGGACGCTCCGCCTCCCGCGGAAGCCGCTCCCGCGGCTGCCGCGGAGCCCCCCGTGGACCCCTCGAAGGTGGTCCTCCGGTGGAAGCTTGCCCAGGGAGCCCCCACGTCGTACCGGCTCGACATCGAGCGCACCGGCGGCGCGCCCGCCAGCACCGAGGAAGCCGCGCCCCCCAAGCCAGCGCGTCACGGGTCGTATCGAACAAGGGAGTCACGGGCTTCTCTGGCGGCTCGGACATGCCCCCGCTTCTTCGCAAAGCACGCACGAAACGCAAGCAGACCTGTGACGCGAGGACGCA
>NZ_VHLB01000138.1:0-15906 GCF_006547365.1 Myxococcus sp. AB056
GCCCAGCCCCGTCCCCCGCCGTCACTGTCCGCGCAGGGCGCTCAGCATCCAGCCGCGCCCGCCGCCGCCGCGACGCCCGCGAATGCACCAGGGGCTGAAGAGATTCCCGCCCTGCGCCAGCTCACGATGGCGATGAAGCAGCAGAACCACTTCCAGCGGCTCGGGCTGACGGAGCAGACGAACTCCAGCGCGGTGAAGATCGCGTACTTCCGCCTGGCCAAGCTCTACCACCCGGACACGCTCCCGCAGGGGGCGCCACCGGAGCTGGAGAAGCTGAAGGCGGAGGTCTTCGCGTATATCGGCGACGCCTACCGCACGCTCTCCGACGACAGCAGCCGCGCCAGCTACATCGAGGAGCTCAAGAGCGGCGGCAGCGGAGACGGGGTGGACATCAACGGCATCCTCATGGCGGAGGAGCTGTTCCAGAAGTCCTGCATCCTGGTGAAGGCGCGCAAGTTCCCGGACGCCGTGAAGATGCTGGACGAGGCCATCAAGCTGAACCCGGAGGAAGCGGAGTTCTACGCGTGGCGTGGCTACGCGCGCTTCTTCACGGCGGCGGACAAGAAGGCCGCCCAGCCCGAAGCCTTCCGGGAAATCCAGAACGCCATCCGACGCAACGAGCGCTGCGCCCCCGCGCACTACTTCCTGGGCGTCATCGCCAAGCTGTGTGGTGACGGCCAGGGCGCGCTCAAGCACTTCAAGCGCACCGTGGAGCTTCAACCGGACCACATCGACGCGCAGCGAGAAGTCCGCATCGCGTCGCAGAAGAAGTAGGGTGCGCCCCCCTTACCCGAAGACACGAAGGAGAGAAGGAACGTGCCGCTCACTGGGAAGCAACGCCGCCATCTGCGCGCGCTAGGACACCACCTGGAGCCGGTGGTCATCGTCGGTCAGGCCGGCGTCACCGAGGGTGTCATCGCCGCCATCGAGCAGGCGCTGCAGGACCACGAGCTCATCAAGGTCAAGATCAACGAGGGCCCGGAGACGCGCCAGGAAGCCGCGGCGCGCATCGCCGAGGGCACCCAGGCGGAGCTCGCGCAGCTCCTGGGCCGCACCGCGCTCGTGTTCAAGAAGCGCAAGAAGGACTCCAAGTTCGAGAAGTTCTAGCCAGCCACGAGCCGGCCGCGCCGCGGAAGGTCCTCCGCGGCGCCCGGCCGCCTCAAGGCGTGAAGCCTGCAGCCCCGGCCACGAACTCCGCCGCCACGCTCAACCGCTCCAGCAGCGCGGGCCCGAAGTACTGGCGCCTGGACTCCCCCAGTCCACCCTGCACGTTCGCCGCCGTCTCCACGTAGCCCACGTAACCATCCGCCAGGCTCAGCACGCCCGTGGCGCCGGTCCGCTGCAGCAACTCCATGCCCGCGGCCACGCTGGGCTCGCCCGGCACCGCCACCAGCTTCAGCGGCCCCAGCAGCAGCGCGCCCACCTCCGCCAGACGCGGCGCGGATTCACACAGCAGGTTGTCCCCCGCCGCCCGCGTCAGCGCCGGCACCAGCCGCGAAGCATCCGGCCGTGGCATGGCCGCATCAGCGCGCGCCAGGGACAGCCGCACGGTCTCCCCCACGGGGGACAAGGGCGCATCGCCGGCCAGCTCCGCCAGGGCCTGCGCGAAGCCCGACACCCGCTCCAGCCCCTGCCCTTCCGAGTACGCCACCGTCGCATTGCCCCCCGCGCCCTGCAGCAACAGCGTCACGCCGCTGCCCGCCTCCTCGCGCAGCGCGCTGAGCCGGCCGGGGTAGTCAGGGTCCACGTAGGCGCGGCGACGCGGCACCATCGTCGGGTGCGCGGCGTAGAGCAGCAGCTCCGCCACCGGGCCTCCCTGCCCCCGGAACACCGCGCGCGTCAGGACGCCATCCGGCTTCTCGCCACCGCTGCGGGAGATGACGAACTTCTGCTCCCGCGCCTCGCCGACCTCCAGCGATACCGGGGCGAGCGACGCGGCCGCCTGGGCCAGTGCATCACCCGCCGCCGTGGTGATGGCATCCACCACGTCTTCCCGGTAGCGCCCGGTGCCCGACAGCTGGGCCACCAACCGCGAGTCATACCCGCCCAACGACGAATGCGTGTGCGTGGCCAGGACCAGCACATCCTCCAGCCCCGAGGCCCGCGCGCGCTCACGCACCCGCGTGGCCAGCACGTCCGGAACGAGGAGCAGGTCCAACGACACCAGCCCCACCTGTGTCCCTCCCGCCTCCAGCACCACCGCGCGCGCGAAGAGCGGCACGTCGGCCTGCTCCGCCTCGGGCCGTGGCGGCGTATAGCCGGCCACCACCACCGGGAAGGGCGGCGAGAGCGCCACCTTCGCCGCGCCCGCGCGCAGCGGCCCTTCGCCATGGACCTGTGACACAAGGACTGGCGCGCGTTCGGCCCAGCTGCCACACCAGTTCCAGGACGCCAGCGAATACGCGGCGCCCACGGTGAGCAACATCAGGGGAAACAGGGAACGCCAGCGGACCAATCGCGAGGATGCCATGCGGGAACCAGACTAACCGCAGGGACTGGCCTTTGGGACGCCTGACTGCCCACATGAAACGACTCTGGCGTCGGGTGGAATACCCACCAGAGGGGCATGCGTTCCTGTTCCGCTCACCGCTCGAAAGGAGTAAGGCAGCGCGCCATGTGCGGCATCTTCGGAATCGTGGGGCACGCCGAGGCCTCCAACCTGACGTACCTGGGGCTGCACGCCCTCCAGCACCGCGGGCAGGAGTCCGCGGGCATTGTCGCCTCTGACGGGATGGGGCTGCGCGCTCACCGGCAGATGGGACTCGTCGCTGACATCTTCGATGCGCCGGTGCTCGCCGACCTGCCTGGGCAGGCGGCCATCGGCCATGTGCGCTACTCCACCGCTGGAGGCAGCGCCCTCAAGAACGCCCAGCCGCTCTTCGTGCAGTACGCGGGCGGGCAGTGCGCCATCGCGCACAACGGCAACCTGGTGAACGCGGCGGAGCTGAAGCAGCAGCTCGAGGCCGACGGCGCCATCTTCCAGTCGGACGCGGACACGGAAGTCATCCTGCACCTGCTGGCCCGCTCCAAGCAGGCGACCTTCGAGCAGAAGCTCGTGGAGGCGCTGCGCAAGGTGACGGGCGCCTACAGCCTCCTGGTGCTCACGGAGAACAAGCTCGTCGCGGTGCGGGACCCGCACGGCATCCGGCCGCTGGTGCTGGGACGGATGAAGGAAGGCGCCTACGTGCTGGCCAGCGAGTCGACCGCGCTGGACCTCATCGAGGCGGAAATCGTGCGCGAGCTGGAGCCGGGCGAGCTGCTCGTCATCGAGAACGGGCTGCTGCGCACCAGCAAGCCCTTCGCGGAGCCGCCGCGTCAGGCGCGCTGCATCTTCGAGCACGTGTACTTCGCGCGGCCGGACTCCACGCTGTTCGGCAGCAACGTGTACGAAGTGCGCAAGGAAATGGGCCGTCAGCTCGCGAAGGAGCAGCCGGCGCCCTCCGCGGACCTGGTCATCGCGGTGCCGGACTCGGGCGTGCCGGCGGCCATCGGCTTCGCGCAGGCCAGCGGCATCCCCTACGACGTGGGCCTCATCCGCAGCCACTACGTGGGCCGCACCTTCATCGAGCCGCAGCAGTCCATCCGCCACTTCGGTGTGAAGCTGAAGCTGTCCGCGGTGCGGCAGGTGCTCAAGGGCAAGCGCGTGGTGGTGGTGGACGACTCCATCGTCCGCGGCACCACGAGCCGCAAAATCGTGAAGATGATCAAGGCGGCGGGCGCGGTGGAGGTGCACCTGCGCATCTCCTCGCCGCCCACGAAGTGGCCTTGCTACTACGGCATCGACACGCCGAGCCGCCAGGAGCTCATCGCCGCGACGCACAGCCTGGAGGAGATTGCCACGTACGTGACCGCGGACTCGCTCGGCTACATCTCCCAGGAAGGCCTGGGCCGCGCGGTGGGCGACCCGGAACGCGGCAGCTTCTGCACCGCCTGCTTCTCCGGCAAGTACCTCATCGGCGACTTCGGCGAGGAACGCGCCGAGCCCAACAAGCTCACCGCCTGACGTCACCACCGGCTTCACGCCCCTGGCCCCCTGCCCGCTTCATTCCGGGCTGGGGGCCTTCGCGTTTCAGGCCGGCAAGGCCACGGGCCGGCCTTCGATGAAGTCCGTGAGGTCCGCGGGCAGGGGCGCCTCGAACGCCACCGCCTGGCCAGAGCCCGGGTGGGGGAAGGCGATGCGCGCGGCGTGCAGCGCTTGCCGGGGCAGGCGCAGCCGCGGCCACGCCTCGGGCTCCAGACAGCGCTTGCTGAAGCGGTCGAAGTAGCCGGGGTCCGGCCCGTACATCTTGTCGCCCACGAGCGGGAAGCCCGCGTGGCGCAGGTGGATGCGAATCTGGTGCTGGCGCCCCGTCTCCGGGAAGCAGCGCAGCAGCGCGAAGGGCGCGCCGTCCCGCGTGAAGCGCTGGAGCACCTGGAAGCGCGTGCGGCTCTCCTTGCCCTCCACCGGGTCGATGCGCACGGCGATGCGGATGAGCTCGGTGCCCTCCGCGATGGGCGCGTCCACGGTGAACGTGTCCTCGGGCGGGTGCCCTTCGCAGAGCGCCAGGTACTCCTTGTGCACGTCACGCGAGACGAACAGCCGCCCCAGCACCCGGCAGGACTCCGTGGTGCGCCCGCAGACGACCAGCCCGCTGGTCTCCCGGTCCAACCGGTGCGCGGGCTCGGCGAAGCGCTCACCGAAGCGCTCTCGCAGGAGCGTGACGAGAGTGCCCTTGTGGTAGCGCGCCGTGGGGTGGATGGGCAGGCCCGCGGGCTTGTCCAGCACCAGCAGCCAGTCGTCCTGGAACACCACGGGCAATTCCGTGGGCGTGTCCGGCTCCTCGCTGGCGCGGCGGCGGATGCGGAAGGCCAGTCCCGGGTACACCGGCGTGGACGGCTTCAGGCGCCGCTCCTCGCAGATGACACCCCTCAGGATGACGCCCTGGAGCCGCTCCCGCGTCATCCGGCGGAGCTTCTCGCCCAGGTACTCATCCAGCCGCCAACCCGCGTAGTTCGGCTCGACGACGTAGCGGATGTCGACGTAGCCCTCGGGGGCTTCTTCCTGCGGTGCGCTGTGCATGGGCCTGCCGGCGCTCTACCACGGCGGGCCCTCCTGCACAGGCGGGGACGGACGAGCAGGCGGGCCCACGGAACGCCGGAGCCCCCACTCGTCATCTGGCATCAGGCCGAGGCCGCCTGAATCGGCCGGTCCTCGACGCCCAGGAAGCTCGCGAACAGGTCCGCGATGCGCTCGGCGGCGCGGCCATCCCAGAACTCGGGCACGCGGCCCTGCTTGCCTTCACCATCCAGCACGCGGTCGGCGGCCAGACGGATGCGGACCGGGTCGGTGCCCACCACCTCGTTGGAGCCTTCCTCCACGGTGATGGGGCGCTCGGTCTGCTCGCGCAGGGTGAGGCACGGGATGCCCATGGCCGTCGTCTCCTCCTGGAGGCCGCCGGAGTCGGTGAGCACCAGGCGCGCCTTCGACGTGAGCGCCAGGAAGTCCAGGTAGCCCATGGGCTCCACGGGCCGCAGGTTCGGCGTGCGCTCGAACCACGTGTTCAGGCCATGCTCCGAAATCACCTTCCGCGTGCGCGGGTGCACCGGGAAGATGACCGGCAGGCGCGAGGCGACGTGGGCCACCGCGGACAGGAGGCCGCCCAGAATCTTGGGGTCGTCCACGTTGGAGGGCCGGTGCAGCGTGCATACCGCGTAGCCGTGGGGGATGAGCCCCAGGTCCTTGAGCAGCGGCAGCTTGTCGGCCTTCTCGCGCGAGGCGAAGAGCGAGTCGATCATCACGTTGCCCACGAAGTGGATGCGGGCCGGGTCGGTGCCTTCCTTGAGCAGGTTGGCGTCCGCGTCACGTGACGGCGTCAGCAGCAGGTCCGACAGGCGGTCGGTGACGAGGCGGTTGATCTCCTCTGGTTGGTGTGGCGAGTAGCTGCGCAGCCCCGCTTCGACGTGTGCCAGGGGGATGCCCAGCTTCGACGTCACCAACGCCGCCGCGATGGTGCTGTTCACGTCGCCCACCACGGAGACGAGCGCCGGAGGGTGGGCTAGGAAAACCTTTTCCAGCTCCACCATCATGCGTGCCGTCTGCTGCGCATGGCTGCCCGACCCGATGCCCAGATGAACGTCCGGGGCAGGCAGGCCGAGGTCGGCGAAGAACACGTCGCTCATCTTGGCGTCGTAGTGTTGCCCCGTGTGGACAAGGATTTGCTCCAGGGGAGTACGCTCGGCGATGGCGCGATAGATGGGCGCGACCTTCATGAAGTTCGGACGCGCCCCAACGATATGAATGACCTTCTTCATGTTGCGACCAAAGCTAGGCACTGGAGCCGCGCTGGCCAGTGTCCCATGATGCGAATGTCCAATCCCGGGGGCCGGCAATCGTCGCGAACCTGATAGACGGAGGGGTCATGCAATCTTGCCGGACCGTTGCAGTCATTCCCGCCCGACATGCCAGCACCCGCTTCCCGGGCAAGCCGCTGGCAATCATCGCCGGCCGAACAATGATTGAGCACGTCTGGCGCCGCTGTCAGGAGGCCCGGGCCTTCGACGAGGTGTGGGTTGCCACCGATGACGACCGAATTCGCGCCGCCGTGGAGGGCTTTGGCGGCAAGGCGGTGATGACCAGCCCCACCTGCGCCACGGGGACGGATCGGGTCGCCGAGGTGGCGCTCGGCCGTCCAGACATCGACATCTGGGTGAACGTCCAGGGAGACGAGCCCCTGGTGGACCCCGCCGCGCTCCAGCGGCTGGCGGGCCTCTTCCAGGACGCGTCCGTGCGGATGGGCACCCTGGTCCGCCCGCTCGAAGCGGACGAAGCCGCCAGCCCGCACGTGGTGAAGGCGGTGCTCGCGCTCAACGGCGACGCGCTCTACTTCAGCCGCAGCCTGGTCCCCCACGCCCGCGAGCCGGGCACGCCCGTCCAGCGCTGGGGCCACATCGGCCTCTACGGCTACCGGCGCGAGGTGCTGCTATCGCTGGCGAAGCTGGCGCCCACGCCGCTGGAGGACGCGGAGAAGCTGGAGCAGCTCCGCGCGCTGGAGCACGGCATCCCCATCCGCTGCGCGAAGGTCACCTCGCACACGGTGGCCGTCGACCTCCCCGGTGACGTGGAGAAGGTGGAGGCCCTCATGCGCGCGCGGGGGGGCTGACCATGGGCTTCCTCAAGAACGTGTTTGGCGGTGGCGCGGCGCCCGCGACCGAGCCAGCCACATCCGCCCTGCCCGAAGCGGGAACCACGGTCCCCGCCGCCGGCCCAGCGGGCGCGCCCCACGCCGCCGAGGCTCGGGAGCCTGCTCCCGCGGAAGCCCTCCGGCCCGAAGCCGCCCCGAAACCACCCGCGCCTCCGAAACCGCAGCGCGCGCAAGAGACCCGCAAGCAGCAGCAGGAGGACGAGGACATGGAGGGCGTTCAGCGGCTGTTGTCGCGCAAGGTGGAGCGGGTGCTGGAGCAGCTGGGAACGCTCGCCACGCGGGCGCGCTCGGGCGAAGAAGTGCCCACCATCACCGTCACGCTCCACCTGGCGCACGGGCATTCGATGACGGGCGAGGTGGTGGACTACGTGCCCCGCGAATCCGTGCTGATGGCCCTGGGCAAGGAAGGGCTGCGCCGCTCGGAGTCGGTGGCCTACGTGGACCTGTCCACGGTGGTGGCGGTGGCGGTGGGCAACGCGGAGAAGCTGCTGGAGCTGACGCAGCTCGTACGGCCCAACCCCACGCGGCAGGACGTGGTGACGCTGCTGGAGAAGCTGCCCCACGCCCTCACCGAGCAGTTCTGGCCGGGCGAGGCGTCCCTGGGCGGCAAGCCCCTGCGCTTCGAGGTGGACTGGGTGGGACTGGACGACGAGCCGGGCCGCCGCGCGCTGGAGTCCGCCGTGAATGTCGCCAGCCATGCCTTGCGCGCCCTGGCCCAGGAGCAGGGCCGCGAGGTGCTGCGCCGAATCACCACCGTGCGCTTCCTCAAGGGCCGCGACACCCGCGCCGCCGTGGAGGGCGAGACGGGCACGGTGACGGTGGGCCCGGGTGAGCCCACCGTGTCCGCCTTCCGCAAGGCCTTCGCCGCCGGCATCAGATGACGGGCAGCGACGCCGGCCCGGACCCCAGCGGGAAGGCCGCGTCGAGGTGGGCCAACTCGTCGGCGGTCAGCGTCAGCGACGCGGCGGCGGCGTTGTCGCGTGCGTGGGCCTCCCGGCTCGCCTTGGGGATGGCGAACAGCGACGGCCCGCGCACCAGGAACCGGAGCGCCACCTGGTACGGCGTGACGCCGTGCGCGCGGGCGATGGCGCCCAGCACCTTCCCACCCCGGCTGTCGGGCCGGGGAAAACGGCCGTTGCCGAAGGGGCTGTAGCCCACCACCGCCACCCCGTGGGCTTCGCACCAGGGCAGGACGGCGTGCTCGATGGCGCGCTCCTCCAGGTGGTAGAGCACCTGGTTGCAGGCGATGCGCCCGGGCCCCGCGAGCGCGAGCGCCTCCTCCAGGTCCTCCACCCCGAAGTTGCTCACGCCCCAGGCGCGAATCTTTCCATCCGCCACGAGCTTCTCGAAGGCGCGCACCGTCTCCTCCAGCGGGTGCGAACCCGGCCAGTGCAGCAGGTAGCAGTCGAGGTGGTCCGTGCGCAGCCGCTTCAGGCTCCGCTCACAGGCGGCGAGCGTGCCCGCGTAGGAAGCGTTGGACGGCATCACCTTCGACACCAGGAAGACGTCGCCGCGCCGGCCCGCGATGGCCTCGGAGACGATGGACTCCTCCACCTTGCCGTGGCCGTACAGCTCAGCGGTGTCCACGTGCGTCATTCCCAGGTCCAGCCCGGCGCGAAGGGCGCGGATGGCGCCTGCCCGGTCGTCCTCCTCCATCTGCCAAGTCCCCTGGCCCAGGACGGGCACGGACACCCGTGTGCTTCCGAATGGACGCTGCTCCATGGCACTCCCCCTGACTCGGCGTGTGACTTGCTTCGAGAGGATTAATACCGCTTCAACGCACACGCAGGCGTCCGGTGCGCAGGTTGGACGCTCGCGTTAGTCTCCGCCGGTGTCTTCCCCCGCGAACGATTCGAAAAGCAGTGCCTCCCCTGGCGTCACCGTCCGGCGCCTGCTGAAGCTGGCGCGCCCGGAACTGCTGCCACTGGCCGCGGGCACCTTCTTCCTCCTCATCAGCAGCGGAGCCACGCTGGCCTATCCCCGCGCCATTGGCGACCTGGTGGACCAGGCCCTCACCGCGCGCGACCAGTACGTGGTGGACCGGCTCGCGCTGCTGATGCTCGCCGTGTTCACGGTGCAGGGCATCGCCATGGCGCTGCGCATCTACCTCTTCACCAACGCCGGCGAACGCGTGGTGTCGCGGCTGCGCAAGGACCTCTTCCGCGCCCTGCTGTCCCAGGAGGTGGGCTTCTTCGACTCGCGCCGCACGGGCGAGCTCACCAGCCGGCTCTCCTCGGACACCACCGTCCTGCAGACCACTGTCACGGCCAACGTGTCCATGATGCTGCGCTACGCCGTCACGGCCGTGGGCGGCGTGGGCCTGCTGCTCTACACGTCCGTCCAGCTCACGCTGGTGATGCTGGCCGTCATCCCGCCCGTGGCCATTGGCGGCGTGTTCTACGGGCGCCGGGTCCGGGTGATTTCCCGTCAGGCCCAGGACGCGCTCGCCGCCAGCGGCGAGGTGGCCGAGGAGGACCTGTCCGGCATCCGCACCGTGCGCTCCTTCGCCGCGGAGCGGCACGAGGTGGAGCGCTACAGCGTCGCCGTGGACCGCTCCTTCATGCTGGCGAAGAAGCGCGCGCTCCAGACCTCCGTCTTCATGGGCGTGGCCTCCATCGCGGGGTATGGCTCCATCGCCGCGGTGCTCTGGTACGGCGGCCGGCTGGTGGTGGAAGGCGGCCTCTCCGTGGGCGAGCTCACCTCGTTCCTCATCTACACCATGCTGGTGGCCTTCTCGTTCAGCGGCATCGCGGAGCTGTGGGCGGACTTCATGCGCGCCAGCGGCGCCGCCGAGCGCGTCTTCGAGCTGCTGGACCGCAAGCCCGCCATCGGCGCTGGCGGCGAGCAACTGACCGACCTGCGCGGGCACGTGCAGTTCCGCGGCGTGCACTTCGCCTACCCCAGCCGTCCCGACGTGCCGGTGCTCCAGGGCCTGGACCTGGAGCTGCGGCCGGGCGAGGTGGTCGCGGTGGTGGGCCCCTCCGGCGCGGGCAAGTCCACGCTGGCCTCCCTGCTGTCGCGCTTCTACGACCCGCAGAACGGCGAGGTGCTGCTGGACGGCCATCCGCTCACCTCCCTGGAGCCGGAGTGGCTGCGCCGCAACATCGGCATGGTGGCGCAGGAGCCCCAGCTCTTCTCCTGCTCCATCGCGGACAACATCCGCTACGGCCGGCCCGGCGCCACCGACGCCCAGGTGGAAGAGGCCGCCCGGGCCGCCAACGCCCACGCGTACATCGAGCGCTTCCCGGAAGGCTACGGCACCCAGGTGGGCGAGCGCGGCGTGCAGCTCTCCGGTGGCCAGAAGCAGCGCGTGGCCATCGCCCGGGCGGTGCTGAAGGACCCTCGCCTGCTCATCCTGGACGAGGCCACCAGCGCCCTGGACGCGGAGAGCGAGCACCTGGTGAAGGACGCGCTGGAGCGCCTGATGAAGGGCCGCACCACGCTCATCATCGCCCACCGCCTGTCCACCGTGGCCAACGCGGACCGGGTGCTGGTGCTCGACGGCGGCCTCGTCATCCAGAGCGGCACCCACGCCTCCCTCATGAGCCAGGAGGGCCTGTACCGGCGCCTGGTGGAGCGGCAGTTTGTCGCAGCTTGAACGCCCGGTGCCCACACGGCGCTCGCCACGCACCGCGCGACAGTGGCGCGCCCCCAGGCTCCCGATTAAGTCTGGGGCTCCGAAAGGAGGTGATGCCTTGAACGACAGCAACTCCAAGGCGTCCACCTCCGCTTCGCAGGCCTGAAGAGGCTCCGAAGCGGTGGCGGATGCTGGCAGTTCCGGGCCCGTTCCCCGCGAGGGGGACGGGCCTTTTCGCGACGGCTCGGGAATGCCAGACCGCCCCTCCTGTTCGGAGCGCGCCGGGGGGAGAGGCCGACTCAACACGTTTCATCCGGGAGTTTCCGCCGTGTCCATCACTCCATGCCCCAGCCCGCTGCCCACCGCCCTCCGGGACGAGGAGTCCGTGGACGCGCAGCGCAACCTCTTCTGCCCCAACTATGACGCCTGCCTGCACCTGGTGGTGAAGCGGGGCTGGGAGGGCTGGAGCTGCCGGAACTGCGATTTGCGCAAGTTCCGCGTCGGGCAGCCGAACGCCCAGGAATTCGCGGTCGCCCGGCCGGGTGCTTGGGACGGCAACTGACGCCGCCCGCGCCTGCCCCAGCGGGCGGCCGTCCATCGGAAACAGAATAATTGACGCATCCCTGCCTCAGTAGGCAGAACGGGACATGCGCTCCAAGAAAACCAAGTTCATCTTCGTGACGGGCGGAGTGGTCAGCTCCCTCGGCAAGGGTCTCGCCTCCGCTTCGATTGGCGCCCTGCTGGAGAACCGTGGGCTGGCCGTCACCCTCATCAAGCTGGACCCCTACATCAACGTGGACCCGGGCACGATGAGCCCGTTCCAGCACGGCGAGGTGTTCGTCACCGAGGACGGCGGTGAGACGGACATGGACCTCGGCCACTACGAGCGGTTCACCAACGCGCGGATGAGCCGGCTCAACAACTTCACGTCCGGCCGCATCTACCACGCGGTCATCATGAAGGAGCGGCGGGGCGAATACCTGGGCAAGACGGTCCAGGTGATTCCGCACGTCACCGACGAAATCAAGTCCAGCATCCGCCAGGCGGCGCAGGACGCGGACGTGGTCATCGTGGAAGTGGGCGGCACCGTGGGCGACATCGAGTCGCTGCCCTTCCTCGAGGCCATCCGGCAGATGCGCTACGACGTGGGCAACGAGAACGTCGTCTACGTCCACCTCACGCTGCTGCCGTACATCGGCGCGGCCGGCGAGGTGAAGACCAAGCCCACGCAGCATTCGGTGATGAAGCTGCGGGAAATAGGCATCCAGCCCGACTTCCTCGTGTGCCGCACCGACCGCGAGGTGCCCCGCGAGCTGAAGGACAAGATTGCCATGTTCTGCAACGTGGACACGCGCAGCGTCTTCACGTCGCCGGACGTGCGCAGCACCTACGAGCTGCCGCTGGAGCTGCACCGCCAGGGCCTGGATGAGCGGCTCGCGGAGGTCCTCAACATCTGGAGCCGGGCGCCCCACCTGGAGCGCTGGGAGAACATCATCCGCAAGGTGTACGAGCCCGCGCGCGGCCAGGTCCGCATCGCGATTGTCGGCAAGTACGTCAACCTCACGGAGAGCTACAAGAGCCTCAACGAGGCGCTGCTGCACGGCGGCATCGCCAACGACGTGAAGGTGAACCTGCACTTCGTCGACAGCCAGGAGGTCGAGGAGCAGGGCGCGGAGAAGCTGCTGGCCGGCGTGGACGCCATCCTGGTGCCCGGCGGCTTCGGCGTGCGCGGCACCGAGGGCAAGATCGCCGCCGTGCGCTACGCGCGTGAGAAGAAGGTGCCGTTCTTCGGCATCTGCCTGGGCCTGCAGATGGCCGTGGTGGAGTTCAGCCGCGGCGTGCTGGGCCTGTCCTCCGCCAACAGCCTGGAGTTCAACGAGCACACGCCGCACCCGGTGGTGACGCTCATGGAGAGCCAGGTGAAGGTGCAGGACAAGGGCGGCACCATGCGCCTGGGCAGCTACGCCTGTGCGCTGAAGCCCGGCTCGCTCGCCCACCAGCTCTACGGGCAGGACACCATCCAGGAGCGCCACCGCCACCGCTACGAAGTGAACAACGCGTACCGCAGCAAGCTGCAGGAGGCGGGGCTGGTCATCTCCGGCTCCAACCCCGAGCTCAACCTGGTGGAGATGATTGAGCTGGCCGACCACCCCTACTTCGTCGGCTGCCAGTTCCACCCTGAATTCAAGAGCAAGCCCTTCGCACCCCACCCCCTCTTCTCCGGCTTCATCCGCGCGGCGCTCGCCCAGCGGGACGCGAACGCGGCGGCCGGCAAGGTGACCGAATGAGCGCCCCCAACCCCATCGAGCTGTGTGGCTTCAAGGTCGGCCAAGGCCAGAAGCTGTTCGTCATCGCCGGCCCCGACAGCATCGAGTCCGAGGACATGGCCCTGCGCCATGCCTGGATGCTGAAGGAAATCACCGGCCGGCTCGGCGTGCCGTACGCCTTCAAGTGCT
Organism: Myxococcus sp. AB056; assembly: GCF_006547365.1. Lineage (NCBI taxonomy): Bacteria > Pseudomonadati > Myxococcota > Myxococcia > Myxococcales > Myxococcaceae > Myxococcus > Myxococcus sp. AB056. Next base: position 13,215 of record NZ_VHLB01000138.1, read on the forward strand.
CCTACGACAAGGCCAACCGCACCAGCGGCAAGTCCTTCAGAGGTCCGGGTCTCAAGGAAGGCCTGAGAATCCTGAAGAGAATCCGGGATGAAGTGGGCGTTCCCGTCCTCACGGACGTCCATGAGACGAGTCACGTCGGGCCAGCCTCGGAAGTTGTGGATATCATCCAGATACCGGCCTTCCTGTGCCGGCAGACGGACCTGGTGGAAGCCGTGGCGCGTACGGGCAAGGGCGTGAACCTGAAGAAGGGGCAGTTCGTGGCGCCCAAGGACATCGTCCACTCGGCGCGCAAGGCCTTCGAAGCGGGCAACCCCAACGTGCTCGTCACCGAGCGCGGTTCGACCTTCGGCTACAACAACCTGGTGGTGGACATGCGCGGCTTCGCGCAGATGCGCGACGCCGGCCTCGCCGTGTGCTTCGACGCCACCCACTCCGTTCAACTCCCCAGCGCCGGAAACGGTGAGACGGCGGGCGAACGCCGCTTCGTGTCACTGCTGGCCCGCTCCGCCGCGGCCGCCGGGATTGACGCGTTGTTCACGGAAGTCCACGAAGATCCGGATCGTGCCCTGTGTGACGGTCCCTGTTCGCTGAATCCACAGATGTTTGAAGACGTGGTACGAAACGTGCTGAGCATCCGCCGGGTGTTGGGCCACGAGCCGGGTTGATGTGTCGGCAAACAAGGGAGTCGAGCAAGCCATGGTGACGGACGCCCCTTCCAGACTGGCAACGGAAGAGCTGACGTCCCGTGCTGCGCGCGTGCGGCTGCTCGTCTTCGACGTGGACGGGGTACTCACCGACGGCGGCCTCTACTACGGCCAGGACGGCGAGCTGATGAAGCGCTTCGACGTCAAGGACGGCCATGCGCTCGTCATGGCCCGGCTGTCCGGGTTGCCCGCCGCCATCCTCACCGCCCGCACCTCCGGCATCGTGGAGAAGCGCGGGCGGGAGCTGGGCCTCGCGGCCGTGTTCCAAGGCCGCCGTGACAAGTCGGCCGCTCTCAAAGAGCTGGTCACCCAGTTGGACGTGCCCCTGGACGCCTGCGCGTACATGGGTGACGACCACAACGACCTGGGTCCACTTTCAATGGTGGCTCTTTCCGCTTGTCCTGCGGATGCGGTCCCCGAAGTGCGCCGCGAGGCACACTTCGTTACCCAGAGTCCTGGCGGCCGAGGGGCCGCTCGCGAACTCGTGGAGCTGTGTCTCAAGGCCAGTGGCCGCTGGGACGACGCAGTGGGTCTGATGAGAGGGACTGATAGGCGCGGTACTCAGTGAGGTTGAAGAAAACCCGTGTTCAAGGTAGGTGAATAGTTCCATGGGCAGCGGAATCATGCAGCAAGAGGGGAGTACGGCCATGACGGACCAGCTCTACACGACGCACGACATCAGTCGTCTGCTTCAGGTGGATCCGTCCACGGTGAGCAAGTGGATTGACCGTGGCATCCTGATGGCGTTCAGGACGCCGGGTGGCCACCGCCGCGTGCGGTCGGCGGACCTGCGCACGTTCCTCATCACCCACCAGATGCCGGTTCCCGAGGAGCTCGGCAGCGGCACGGTGCGCCTGCTCGCGGTGGATGACGAGCGTCCGGTGCTGGACGCCATCAAGCGCGCGTTCAAGCCGTTCGCGGCCCAGGTGGAGCTGCAGACGACGACGAGCGGCGTGGAGGCGCTGCTGCTCGTGTCCGAGCAGAAGCCGCACGGCATGATCATCGACCTCAACATGCCGGACATCGACGGTCTGGAAGTCTGCCGCCGCATCCGCGCGCGCAAGCAGATGGAGGGCGTGCGGCTCATCACCATGACGTCCGCGCATACGCCCGAGGTCGTGGAGCAGTCCAAGCAGGCCGGCGCGCTGGCGTGCATGGCGAAGCCGCTGGACGTGCAGCAGGTGCTGGAGCTGTTCCGCGTTCCGCTGGCGCTCAGCGCCAAGCGGTAGAACAGGCAGGGCTTCCGCCTTGCTCGCGGAAGCCCTGGGCAGGGATTTCAGTGGGAGGCAGGTGACCTCCCTGGCCCGCGGTGTGCGCCCGCGGCTTCAGCCCTGGACCTTGACTTCGATGACGCGGGGCTTGGACTCCTCGCGCCGAGGCAGGGTCAGCGTCAGCACACCCTGCTCGTAGCGAGCCTCCACCCGGCTTGCGTCCACCGTGTCAGGCAGCGCGAAGGAGCGGGCGAACGTCCCGAAGGCGCGTTCCTGGCGGCGCACGTTGACGCCCTCCGCGCGCGTCTCGGCCTTGCGCTCCGCCTGCACCGTGAGGATGTCCTTCTCCACCGTCACCTGGATGGCCTTCGCCTCCAGCCCGGGCATGTCCAGTTGGAGCGTGAGGCCGCTCTCGGATTCAGTGATGTCCGCGGCCGGCGTGCGCTCACGCGGGGCTTGGCGCCACATGGGCTGCGTCAGCTCGCGGAAGAGCGCGTCGACATCGCGCATCAGCGGGTTCACCACGACGGCGGAGTTGAACGGATTGCGAGTCTGCATGGTCGTCTCCTGTTCGTGACGTCCTCGCGGACGCACGGCATGAATGAGCCTGGGTTGTTCTGGTTCGCGGTCGCCGCGGTGCCCCCCACCGGAGCTCCAGCGCCGCCTCACAAGACTCAAGAGAACCATGCTTCGGAACGTGTCAAGCAACACGTTCCGAAGCAAGGTTCTCTTGCGTCTTGTGAGGCGGCGCTGGAGCTCCGGTGGGGGGCACCGCGG
>NZ_VHLB01000139.1:0-15796 GCF_006547365.1 Myxococcus sp. AB056
GATTTGGGGGAGGGCGGGAGGAACGCGCACCGTGGCGCGCTGCCGAGCGCCTTCCAGGGTCCGGTGGACGAGGTCCAGCCGGTCCAGGCGCTGGAACAGCGATGGCCCCTGCGCGAACCAGTCCAGCGGGGCGTCTCGCAGGAGCTGGATGAGGGCCCAGAGTTCTGGAGGCGCGGCGCGTGTCTCCGCGAGCGCCGCGGGCAGCTCCGACTCGTAGATGCCGGTGTCCAATGCGCGGACGGGCGTGGCGCGGTCCAGGACCTGTTCTCTCGGCCGGTGGTAGACGAGGAAGCGAACATGCTCGCGCAGCACCTGGGTGCGTCGTTCGTTGATGCGTTGCAGCCGGGTCTGCTCCTCGGCCAGGAGCGCGCGAGCCACCATGACGTCCTGGCGGGACTCGGAGACTTCCGTGCCAATCACTGTCAGGCGCTCGCCTCCTCGTACCTCATGGGCCCGGAGCACGCTCACCAGGCGCCCACCTTCCTCCAGGGCCTCCCGGTATTGCATGACACGGTCCTCAAGGTTCCGCAGCACGGCCAGCACGTCTTCGAGCTGAGCCACGGACATGGAGAAGTAGGTGGCCTCTTCCGCCCGCGTGGGCACCTTGGGCGCCACGTATCCGGTGAACACCTGGTTCCAATCCTCCGCAGTCAGGGCACGCAGCTCGCTCAACGGAATGTCGATGCGCGGCTCCGGGGTGGGGATGGGCGGTGGCTGTCCGTCCACCGGAGGCACACGTGACCGTCGCCACGGGGGGACCTTCACGTTGGGGACCTGCACGGCCTCGAGGTTGAACTCCATGCCGGAGAGCAGCGTGAACAGCTTCCCGAGCACCTCCCGCTTGATGGCCATCGCCGAGTGAAGCGTGCCGATGACGGGCGACACCTTGAGGAGCCGGTCCCGGAGGTTGGTTTGATCCAGGTAGCGGACCGTGGACCAGCTCACCTTGCGCTTCGCGTTCAGGACCCCGATGAACTTCTCCACATCCGTCAACGTGGCGACGCGCGTCTCGGCCTGCGCGACGTCCGTCAGTACGGGAGACGCCGTCATCACGGCGGAGGTGGTGCTACCCAGCATGAGCTGCCGGACGCGATGGATTTCCGACTGGACCTGAAGGAAGGCCGCGTCCACGGCCTCATCGACTCGTTGGATCCGGTTGGACAGGTCGCGCATCAGCCCACGCAGGCCCAGGGTTCGCTGGGTGGTGTGGAGGGGCGAGCGCACCGGCCGATGCCACAGGAGGTTCTCACGCGCCCTGACAATCACATCCAGTTGGTCGCCGCGGCGGATGGCCGCGGGCGCGGAGCGCGCCACCTCGGTGCCGAGCGTCTTCCAGGGCGTCCAGGTGGTGCCATCGAACCGGGCGTACCGGATGCGTCCGTTGACCGCTCGGGACAGGACATCCAGCACGCCCTTGCCTTGCGCGGACAGCGCGGCGGTGAGCGAATGGCCGCCGCCCAGGTCCTTCCACTCGCTCCACACCAAACCGTTGAAGCGCCGGTGCAGCAGCGAGCTGCCCGTGAGCGCGACCAGATCCACGGTGCCGTCATCCGGTGAGGCGCAGGCCTTGAGCCAGCGGACCTCCCGTCCCAGCGAGTGGTTCGTCCAGACCACCGCGGTCTGCGTGGGGTCTGGGGAGACGGTGACCTGCTGGATGTTGCGCTGGGCGTCCAGGAGGAAGGCCATGAGCTGGCCCCGTGACACCACCGCCGAGATGGGCTCGCCCTTGAACGCGAGCGGCGTCTCAAAGGGCTTCGGCCGGATGACGCGTGAGGCGGTGACGGTCATCCACCAGAGTGAGAGGACCTGCCCTCGGAGGGCCTGGTAGAAGACGTCCGTGCGTCCCTCGGAGGGAGACACCGCGGCGGCGTCTCCCATGACGTCGCTCGCCAGCATGCGAGGGCTGCTCCAGGGCTGATTGCTGACCCGGGTGTCCAGGTAGGTGTTGTGCAGGTTGCCCTGGTCGTCCCGGAAGTAGACGTCCAGCCGCCCGCGCGGCCACATCGCCGCGACGGGCACCGAGCGTGACCTGACCCTGCCCTGGAGCACGGGCGTCACCTTGCTCCACGCCCGGCCATCGAAGGTCCGGTAGCCCAGCGTCCAGAACGGTCCCCGGAACAACACATGCGCCCGGTCCTCGGTGGAGATGACCACGGGCGCGGAGGTGAGCTGTCCTGCGAACTCCAACCGGGGCGTCGGGTCTCCCTGGGGCCGAGGCAGCAAATCGGAGCGCGCATCGACGGCCAATCCCCAGGACGGCTCGAAGTGGTTCTGGAGGTAGGCCTCGGCCGAGGGCACCGTCTCACCCGACGTTCCGTAGTCCTCTTCGGTGGGGTTCGTCGGGTCGGCGGCGGGGATGTAGCGCGCCTCGTCCGGGTCGGCTTCCGGATCCACCAGGGGGTAGTGCTTGCCGGTGGCGCCGTACAGGTTGTCCTTGAGGGTGCTCATCCGCGCGCGCACGACGATGCGCCGCTTCAGCCATCCGCCCAGGCGCTGAAGTCCTTCTTCGATGGCGGCGAGGAAGGCGGGGTCCAGCGGTGCGTCATGCAGCAGCCCCGGCTCATAGACGGCGCCAGGCACGGGGACGAGGATGCGAACGCGCTCCTCTCGGGTGATGTCCAGCGGCTCCAGGGCCGCGCTGGCCATCGCCACCGTGTCGAGCTGCTCCAGTGGAATGGGGACCGCCTCCAGCTCGAACCGGTCAGGGAAGAAGCGCCGCGTCCAGGCGCGGTAGTCCACGGCGTCCGGAGGCAGCACGCCCACGGGCGGCAGGCGGCGGAAGTAGAGGATGGCCTTGTCCTGGGCGAGCCGCTCCGGGGGAAGCTCCGCCAGGTGGTCGTTGAATTGGAGGATGCGCGCCTGCCAGAGCACGGGCGAGCCGCGGGACTTCAGCAACGGCGTGCGCGCGCGTGGCAATCCACCCGCCCGCGCCACTGCATGCCGGTCGACGAACAACGCCTCCGGACCGTCCGGCCCCTGCTCGAAGCCCAACAGTCCAATCGGAACGCCCGCGTGCTCCCAGGGGGCGAGCAGTCCACCCCGGCGACGGCGTTCCCGCTCGAAGAGGCTGTACACCAGCCGGCTGCGCCAGCGCAGGGAGTAGTCCTGCGGCATGTCCCAGCCCTCGGGCCAGCCCCAGAGCACCAGCGCCGCGCCCTCCGTGCGCACCGCGTCCTCGAATGCATGGGACTCCGGTTCCACCTCGCAGGCGTCCGTCTGCGAAGCCGGTGGCGTCAGCACGGACGTGGTGGGGACCAGCACCAGCACCGCGGCTTTGGGAAATGCCAGCGGGTCCACGGGGGGCTCCTCGTTGGCGAGTACCTCCAGGGAGAACGTGGAAGGGTCCCAGTCGCCAGGGAAGAGGGGAATCTTTCCCAGCGGGGCGCGGAGCTGCCGGCGGACGATGACGTCTTCGCCTGTCACGGCGATGCCGCTGCCGGGCCTGACATGAATGAAGGTCTGCGTGGCCACCCGCTCCAGATGAACCTCCAGCCCGGCGACGATGCCCGGCGTGAGGTGCTGGCCCAGGAGCGCGAGCCTCCCCGCGCGATGTTCCTGTTCCAGCGCGAGCGCGTCCGCCGACACGGCGCGTCCCGTGAAGAAGTGGGCCCTCCTCCGCCACTCGGCGTCCACGCCGAAGGGCGCCATGCGTGGCTCCACGCGGAGCACATGCTCGTTGGCCAGCGGATCCGCAATCGGCTTGGTAATCATCTCTCAGCTCCGCAGCGCCAGGAACGCTTCGTCGAGCGACACACCTTCATCCAGCAGCTTCTTCAGCTCCGTCACGAACGTGGCGTAGGCCGCGGCGGTGAGCGTCATCACGTAGGCCCCGATGTCGGGCATCCGGTAGGACGCGGCCAGGGTGGCCAGCGGCACGTTCAGGAGGCTGGGTTCCGCCTCGAGCCTCGCCAGGCCCTGTTTGACGGTGGCGGGGAAGCGGTTGAGCGCGGCCATGTACTCCTTGTGCTGGAGGCGCTCCAGCCGCAGCGTGGCGGAGGCCATGCCCGCGAACTGCCACCGCGTGGTTCCGTGCGCGAGAGTGTTGAGCAGGGGAACGAGCTGGCCGATGGCCATGGCGGTGCCGCGCTGGGGCAGGGCGGAGAACTCGTCATAGAGCTCCGCCTGCCGGAGCTTCTTCACCAGCTCCTCGAAGTGCTGCTCGCCGTCATGGTCCTCCGGCTCGGGCAGCGGCTGGCCCGCCGCGGAGTGGTGGTGCGGCAGGCTGCGCCGGCAGGCGTACCAGAGGGTCCGCGAGCCGGAGAGCAGCTCGCTCCACGCCGCGTCCACCAGGTCTGTCACGGGCGCTTCTGGCACGGGCTGGACCTGCCAGCGACGCGTGAGGTCCAGCAGGGCATGCGCGGGCAGTCGCCGCGCCACCTGTCCCACCGCCGCGGCCCGCAGTTTGAGCGGTGCGGCGCGCAGCACCTCGCGGAGGCCCTCCAGCCGCTGCGCCATGCCATGGCGCGCCACGGGCACCATCACCAGGACGGACACCGACTCCAGGGTCTCGCCCGTCTGCGTGAGGTCGATGGGGGGCAGTTGCATGGACTCGTCGAGGATGGCGCCGAGCTCGTCCTCGGCTACCACCGTCAGCTCGACGTCCACTTCGGGCGGAAAGTAGAACTCCGTGAGGCTGCCCGCCTCGATGGCCGCCGCGGGCAGGGTCCCCGCTGCGGGCAGCGTGAAGAAGTGCTCGCTCGCGAGGAACCGCTCGCTCTGCCCCGCCGCGCGGCGCGCCTGGAGCACCTCCTTCAGGTGCTGCTGATATTGAAGCGCGTGGGCTTCACGCAGCTCGCGTGGTGCCACGCCGAAGCCCACCACGCTGCGCTGTTCGGCGCCCACCTCCCGTCGCACCAGGAAGGTGTCCAGCCAGCGGAGGGTGCCTCGGTCCAGTGCCAGCATCGCCAGCGGCAGCGCGTCCACGGGGAGGTTCCGCATCCCCGCTCCGGCGAAGACTTCATGGGCCGCGCGGCTGCGGCGCGTCTCGAAGGTGCCGCCGCCCACCGGGTCTGGGTAGGGGATGAGCGTCAGCGCCACCGCCTCGATGATGTCGCCGTCCTGCGTGGTCCGCGCGGCGCCCATCGACGTGGGGTACGACGCCACCGGGTTCGCCGTGTACTCCACGGGGCGCAGCACCAGCACGTACAACCCAGAGCGGCTCCGCGCCAGCTCGCGCGGCACGGGGGCGAGTCCGAAGGCCGCGTCCAGCCGTTGAATCTCCGGGATGTCGTCAAGGCGGATGCCCGTCAAGTCACGAGGCACGACCACCAATTCGCCGCCGGGCGTCAGCCCATGGCCCAGGCGGACGGTGAGCGTCGTGCGGTCCTGGCTGGGCGTGACGGTCAGCCCGTGCATCACCCCGGTGCCATTGGCGCGTGAGAGGTCGGCCTGCCGCGTGAGGAAGTAGTTCTGCTCCCGCGTGAGGTCCTTCGCGGTGAGGAAGCGCCCGTCGAAGAAGAAGGAGCGCACGCGCCGGTCGTCGTGCACCATTGCCCGGGCGGTCTCCAGCGCTTGTGCCGTCTCCCAGGTGAGCTTCTCCCGGGCGGGTCCACTGGTTGGGTTGAACACGGTTATCCCCCTTCGAGAGAGTCGGGCCTAGAAGACGCCCATCCACCGGGCGAGCGCGGCGGTCGAGAGGCTGAAGGGCCTCAGGTCATTGTCGACGTAGACAGTCCCCTGCCGCGTGGGCCGCACCTCCGTGCCGCGCACGTCCTCAACGCCTGTTGCTCCGATGACGACGCGGGCGAGGAAGACCCACGCGGGATCCCGCATCTTCAGGTCGGGCTGGGTCGGGTCCGTCAGCAGCGAGGCCGGGATGAAGGTGTCGCTCCACAGCTTCGCCAGCTCTTGTTCACGGCTGCCTCGCCAGGCGTTGAAGATGGCCTGCCGCAGCTTGATGCGCCGCTGCACCGGGTCTGGCTCGTCCACGGGGTCCGGGAAGGGGCTCTTGGGGACCTCCGGAGGGGGATACGCCGTGGAGCGCGGCACCAGTCGCAGCTCGTAGCCGTCGCGAATGCGCGAAGCGACCACGGCGTCCATCGCGTCGAAGGGCCCCGCCGCGAAGGCAGGCGTCTTGCCTCGCTCGCACTGGAGGAAGCGCAGGAAGAGGTCCGCCACCACCCCCGTGGGCGGAAATCCCGCGGCATCGGGGCTCAGCCGGTACTCGGCGGGCGTGAAGACGCCGAAGTCGGCCATCTCCAGTGGCTCCTGCCAGTACCAGCGGTCCAGCTTGAGACACGCGTCCGTGGGCACTTCCACCAACCGGCCGAAGGGGTCCAACGCGAGCCCAGCGGACACCCGGAGCTCCTCATGCTCCGGCTCGGTGCCCTCGTGGTGACTCACCTTGAGCCCGGCCACCGTCCCGACGCCGTGGAGGTACGCCAGGGCCCGGGTGAGCCGGCCTCGGTGATAGGTCTGCTCGGCGGTGAAGTCTCCCGCGTCCAGGAGCACGCCGGTGTCGTAGTGGAGCCGGTCTCGCGTCTCCGCGTCGAGCAAGGCGTCATTCGGGGGCGACATGGTCATCAACCTCCTTCCAATCTGGGGTCCAGGCTCGACGGGCGTTCAATGACGTCCGCGAGCCCCAGCACGCTGTGGCCCACTCGCACCGAGGTGGGGGCGGGGGCGGGTCCGACGTAGGTGTCCACGCCCACCAGCGACGCGACTCCGACGAGCAGCGGACGGCTCGCGGTGATGACGGAGACCTGCACGTGCGCGGGGGCCTCCTGCTCCGCCACCTTCCGGATGAGGCCCAGGGTCCGCGTGTCCGTGCCCTGGTGCACCAGCACCGTGAGCCGGTGTGCCAGCCGCTCCAGGAACTGCTCCACCGCCTCCGCCTCCGCGCGGCTCTGCAGCGTTTCGTCCCCGAAGACGGCCAGGAACTCCTTGCGCGTCTCATCCCCGAGGAAGAGCGTGTCGCCCACGTAGGAGTTCCCGCTCCGGGCCAGGCCCGGCAGCAACGGGTCCTCCGTGTCCGCGAGGTCCGCGCCGAGGATGGTCGCCAGCGTGCGCCGAAGCCGGAAGTCCTCCACCACCACCACGGCGCCTCGGTTCACCGCGCCGTCGGTGACGAGGTCCAGCGCCAGGCGCAGGCCCTCGACGCAGCCGCGCCGCCGGGCGAGCGCGGGCGCGGACCGGAGCATCGCGCGCCGCTGGCTCTCGCCCACCACGGGGTCGAAGGAGAGACCTACCCAGCTCGCGAGCCACTCCAGCGAATCACCAGGCACGTGCCCCGGGTCGGTGAGCACGTGCGCATGGGCGATGCGGTCCTCGATGGGCGTCAGCACGCCCTCGACGATGCCGAGGAAACGCTCCAGGAAGTCCGCGGGAGTCGCCCGGCCGGCGGCGTCCGCGTCCTCGCCGAAGAGCTCCTCGCGATAGAGGGACGGCAGGTAGTTGTCCACGTAGGAGAAGCGCGATGCATACGCGCGCAGCGCTCCCACCTCGGGCGTCCGGCGTCCGTCGCCGAACAGCTCCACCCGCACCCACAGGTACCGTCCGGAGAGCGCACGCACCTTCGCGTGGGCGCGCTGGATGAGGACGGTGAACAGGCCACTCTCGCCCGGGGCCGGCGGCGCGGGCAGCATCCCCGGTTGGAACGGCACCTCCGACGGCAGCGGTACCCAGCTCCCGTGCGGGACGTCTGGATGAACAGGGGCTTCCGGGATGAGGCCCAGGCGATGCTCGTGCCAGTGCGGCGAGGCGCTCGGCGGAGCCAGGGGCTCATCGGTGGCGGCAAGCCAGACGCGCACCCCGGTGCGTGGGGGCAGCAGCGCCTCCACGTACAGGCGGTGCCACACCGTGCGCCCGTCACCCGAGTCGAAGGGCCGGTTCGGCGGGTTGGCGGCGCGGCCCCGCTCGGCGCACCGGGGCAGCGACAGGGCTTGAAGCGGCACGGGCGCCATGTCGGCCAGCCCTGGGGTGACGGCGTGGTGCGGAGGCTGCGCCCCCTGGAGAAAGGGCCCCCCGTCATGGCCGGGCAGGGGAAAGTAGTCTCCTTGGGGAATCGCCTCTGACGCACCGGCCGGGAGCGCGTAGGCCACCGCCTCCACCTTGCCGTCGTCGAGCAGCGACAGCACCGCGGCGCGGCCGTCCGGAAGGATGGCGAGGCTGAAGGGTCGCAGCACGCCCGGGAGCGCGACGGGCGTGGAGAAGCGGCCCGTGTAGAAGCGCAGCCGCGCGTGCGCAGCGTCTGGGGGCACACCCGCGAGCGCTGGGTCCATGACCCAGCTCAGCACCGCCAGCCGTCCCTCGGTGTCACAGGCGAGCGCCACCGGCACTTCGCCAGGCCACGCGAGCGTCTCCAGCACCCGGGTCCGAGGCGGGTCCGGGTTCTCTTCCATCGGGCGGAACAAACCAGCGCCGGAGGGAATGGACAGGACGTCCGGAAGCGGCTGCCCGTCCACCCGGCCGAGCACGGCGGGAGGCGCGTTGGGCGTGAAGGACGGCGGACCGCTCAGGACATAGGCGCCACCCCGCGGGTCCGCGGCGATGCGGTGCGCGGCGATGCCTTCGGCTGGGAACACCACAGCGGACCACACCTTGCGCAGGTGGAGCGCTACCACGCGCTGGGCCACCGCGAGGTAGAGGATGCCGCCAGCTCCAGGCGAGAGGTCCGTCACCGCGCTGGACAGCCCCACCTGCGCGGGCTCGAACCGCAGGGTGGTGCCAGCGCCTCCGCCCGCCGCGCGCACCTGCCCGGCCACGTCGTCCCACCAGGCCCACGTGCCGAAGGCGTCCACCGCGCCCGGTACGCGAGCGAGCCTGGGCTCCAGCACCGCGAGGTCGAGTGCTTCATCGAAGGTGCGGCTCTCGCCCAGGCTTCCCAGCCGGAGCGTCCTGCGCTTCGCGTCGTAGAGACACACCTCGCCCGCGGAGACCGAGCTCTCCGTGACCCAGTCCGGCGCGTCCGCCAGCATGTAGAACCGGAGGCGGTTGGCGTCCATCAGCAGACCTCGGGGACCATGGGCACCGCCACGCCCGCCTGCGAGGAGTCCATGCCGCCGCTTCCCTCATCGCCGATGCCGTGGAGCATCGTCGGCACCTCTCCGTCGGCATTCACCGCCACCTTGAGCAGCTCCGGGAGCTGCCAGTCCGCGATGGACAGCTCCACCGGCGTCGTCGCGGTGCTGCCCTTGAGCTGGAGCCAGCTCGGGTTGACCGGGCCCTCGGCCTGCCGGACGGACGGAGCAGGGGGCTCCACCGTGAAGCGCGCCACGTCGGCCGAGGCTCCGGCGCGGCGAGGGTCTCTCAGCACGCGCGTCACCGTTCCCCAGGCGAAGAGGCTCACCCCAGCGATGCTGGCCACCCCGGGGACCTGCGCCACCGCGACATAGAGCTCCCGGTCCTGGACGTCCCGGCCCAGCGGCCAGCCCTCTCCGGTGGGGCCTCCCGCCGGCAGCGGGAAGATGAAGCGGCGCACGGCCTGCCGCACCGCCTGCACCACCGTCTCCCTGCCAAAGCCCTCGCGCACGGTGATACCCACGCCGAGCCCCAGTGGGACGTACTCGCAGCCAATCACGTAGAGCTCGGTGGTGAGCGGCCGGCGCGCATCCAGGTAGGCATGGACGGCTTCCAGCAGCGGCCGGTCCGCCCGCGGGTAGGGCGGCTCCAGCCGCGTGGCCGTGGGCAACACCATGACAGAGACGACACCGGGGACACCGTCTCGCCGCCGCCTTGGCTCGAAGCGGGGCAGCACCTCCACGCGCCCCAACTGCACGCCGGGGGTGCTTGCCGCGAGCCGCCGATAGTCCTCCTCCGTCACGGCCCGGTCTACGTGGCGCAGCAGCGCGGGGATGCGGCGCTCGGCCTCCGCCAGTGTCTCCGCGTCACGGCCACCCAGCGTGGGCTCCGGCTGTTGCACCCGCAGCCCCGGCGCGGGGCTTCCATCGACCCGGAAGGCGCTGATGTCCTTCAAGCTGCCAGGCGGGAGGTTTCCCGCGGCGCCGCCGCCGCTGCGCATCCGGGCCACCAGCACCTGGGCACCCGCGGGAGGCACGCGTCCGCGCACGCCGTCTCCACAGCGGGCGGCGCCCGCCTCGGAGTCCAGGGCGTAGACGGGCTCGTCGCGGCGGGCCAGCGCGAGGTCTTCGATGAGCCGCCACTCGCGGTAGCCCGCCCCTGGCTCTTCGATGAAGAGCTGGAACGTTGCACGCTCCACGGAGCCGGAGGGCAGGCGAAACTCCTGCTCCGCGTTGCCGTCGCTCTGTCCAATCAGGCGTCCGCCGGTCGTCTCGCGCTGGTCCACTTCGACCGCGTTGATGTCCACCCAGCCCAGCGCGAAGCGCTCCGGCTTTCCGCTGGGACGCAGGCGCAGCCAGGTCACCAATCGCGCCGCTACCCTCGGGTCATCCAGGCGGGGCGGCCGGTCGCCCAGGCCGGCGCGCGCGTCCGCCCTCACGTCATTGACCGGCGCTCCCAGGTCAGATGGCAGCAGCAGCCGTACGACGCCCCGGCGCGACAGCTCCTGCGTCGAGTCCGCTACGACGGTGAGCCGGTGGTACACCGGCAACCCGTCCGCGGCGGGCGTGCCCGTCACCTCCCAGACGTGTGGCAGCCGGCCGCGCGCCCCGAACAGCTCGGACAGGGCGGGGACCTCCATGACGGGGGAGACACCCACGCTCAGGACGCGAGGCCCCTGTCCGTTCCCTTTCGTCAGGTCCTCACGGAGGGCCACCACGTGTTCCGCCTTGGGGGCGAGCAGCGCGAGCCACAGGCTTCCGTCCACCGTCTCCGTCACCAGGTCCAGCCCGCGCGGGTCAGCGGCGCCGAGGGGGAACACGGGCGTCGTCGCGTAGAAGCCATGCTGGGCCTTGGGGTCCAGGCCGTAGACCTGCGCGAGCCGGGGCAACATCGACGCGTGCTGCTGACGCTCCGTCTCCGTGAGCGGACGCTTTCGGTAGGCCTCGGCGGTGAGGTGCACCACGGTCAGCTCATCCAGCGTTTCGAAGGGCACGGGATTGGGCAGCGAGGCGAAGGCCCGCAGCGACACGGAAGGCTGGAGCTCCTCGGTGTCGAAGTGCACGCTCACCACGCCGGTGGCGGCCTCGGCAGGGCGCAGGCTCGCGCCCAGCAGCTGAAGGAAGGCCAGTCGCTGGCGCTCGGGGATGAGGTTGGCGCGGTAGAGGATGGAGTCCGCCAGCCAGGCGAAGAGCTCCAGCAGGGTGCGCCCCGGGTCGCCCACGCGGGCATGGGTCCACTCCGGGGTATGGCCCGGGATGCGGGAGAGCAGCTCCTCGACGAGGTCCGGGAAGCTCCTGTCGTCGAGTCGGGGAGGAATGATGGGCATCTAGCCTCCGAGGTCCATGGCGAGCCCGAGCTGCTGCACGTCACCCGTGCGGCGCAGGCGGTAGACGATTTCCACGCGGACCTGGGCGGGCAGGTCCGCCAGCTCCAGCACGTCCACGCGGATGAGTTCCAGGCGCGGCTCCCACTCGGTGAGCGCGCGCTGCACCAGCTCCTGGATGCGCCGGCGGGTGGACACGGTGTTGGGCTGCCCCATCATCCGTTCCAGCCCGGCGCCGAAGCCCTGTCGCATGAGCTGCTCGCCGGGGCGCGTGCGGAGGATGACCTCGATGGACTGACGCACGCTGGCTTCCAGTGAAGGAAACGCCAGCTCGCCGCGTTCGTCCGGCACGAGCCGCAGCGGAAAGCCCACGGGAGGGCGCCTGTCGGGAGGCTTCGGGCTCATGGCGCGGTCAGTCCTCGAACCGCTCGCGCAGCGAGGCGGGAATGGGGATGCAGATCTTGATGAGGGCAATCCAGAAGAAGACGATGTTCAGCAGCGACAGGAAGAGGTTGAGGACGATGAAGGCGCAGAGGGTGATGATGGGAATGTTGAACCCACAGAGCCACCCGATGCCCTGACCCGCGGGGGTACTGGCTGAGCCTTCGAGGAAGTCCTTCGGCGAGTTCTTGTTCAGCAGCTCGTTCATCCCCGGCGGCACCTGGAAGGTGACGTTGGGCTTGAAGGCGCTCAGGTCCTTGAGCGACGGAAGGGGGATGAGGACGGGCGGCCGTTTTCCGCGCTCGTGCCAGGCGGCGATGGTGAAGGGCGCGCTCTCCTCGCTCCAGACGATGGCGGGTGGGCAGCCATCCTCGCGGTGGACCCGGACGAAGGCCCTGGCCACGTAGCGCGAGCCACGCCGCTCGAAGCGCCGCTCAGGCGGGATGAGGTCCCGCATCCTTGGCGCGGTGGCGGCCTTCGCCGCCTGGAGGACCTGGGCCGCCTCCGAGGCATTGGGATGTGTCCACGAACGAGGCAACACCACCGTGCCCGTCTTCCCCTGGACGAGGACGTCCGCCAGCCCGGCGAGCGCCGTGCCCGCGGGCCGCTTCTGGCCATTGCCATAGTCGAGCTGCACCCGGTTCATCGCCGTCATGAGCGCGGGCACTTGGAAGGCGTCGAACACCGCGACCAGTCCACGCAGGAAGTCGATGAACAGGGCGAGCTTGTCGTGCTTCGCCTGCGGCAATCTGCGCTGGGCCACGTCCTGGTAGGTGACCGACAGGCCTTCGAGCCCTGTCCAGTCCACCGTCTTTCCCGCGGCGAAGTAGGGGGACAGCAAGCTCCGCACCTGCGCGTCATCGAACGCGGGCGCTGTGCTGGATGCGCCCTCCGGTGCTTCACCGCTCGCCACCTGGAGGAGCCCGTACAGCACGGTGCGCTTCGCCGCGGCGCACGCGTCGGGCGGCGCGATGAAGAGCGATGTCACGGTCTCCTGGTCCCGGCTGGTGGCCCGCATGAGGCGCAGCAGCTCGCGCCGAACGTCCGCGGGACCGGGACCCGCGGGCCCTTCGCGCCGCCCAGGGTCGGGGTCGCGCTCCTGTTCCTCGCCGTCGAGCGTGACCCAGCCGGCGACCTTGCCGTCCCGCCGCACCCAGGCCTCGCGCGTATTGCCCACGCCCACACGTCGGATGACGAGCCCCGCGCTGTCGATGCGGGTCGCCTCGACCCGAGGCTCACCGAACACGTCGCAGCAGGCCTCCAGCAAGGCCACGTTGAACACCCCGTGAACGGGCTGGAGCAGCTTGAGCCCCTGGGGGTTGAGCGTCCCATCGGAGATGAGGGTGCCCGCCAGCGCCTTGCGGCCTTCCTCGGACCTGAGCTCTCCGAAGATGGCTTGAACGAACTCCTGGTCCTGCCGCTCGATGAACGCGGGGGCGCCGCGCTGGGCCGCCAGCGGGGCGCCAGTGGCTCCGTCGAAAACGAGCCCGCGCAGCTTGACGGGGTGGCTCACCATACGTTGCCCGCCCCTGGCGTGTACGTCACGCCCATCACCGAGTTGGTCTGCAGCGTGTCGCACTTCACGACGCCCGAGAAGGACGACATCGCCGCGTTGACCGTGACCTGACCGGCGCTCACCTCCACCTGACTGGCGGTGACGGACACCGTGGTCGCGGCCCGGACGGTGACGCCCTGCTGGGCGAGCGTGACGGTGTTGCCCGCTGCCTCCAGCGTGAGCTCGCCTCTGTTGGCCTGCTTCAGCGTGGCGCTTACGCCACCGGGGACTTCCAGGGTGATTTGCGCAGTGCCCTCGCTCGCTTCGACGATGGCGATGCGGCTGCCATTCCGGGCCTTGATGACGTAGCGGTCCACGCGATTTCCACCGGGCGTCTCCGGCGGACGGGCGCGCCCGTTCCACAGGCCCCCCACGACCAGCGGCTGGCGCGGGTCTCCTCCGGCGAAGACCACGGCCACCTCGTCATCCTTGTCCGGGAGGAAGAGCGCGCCCCAGCCACTGCCGGAGAACGGAACGGCGACCCGCGCCCACAAGGCCACGTCCGCATCGGCCAGGCCCTCGGGCGCGGTGAGCAGGCGGACCTTGACGCGCGCCAGGTGGTCGGGGTCCTCCACGGACACGACCTTCGCCAGATAGGTGCCGAGCATGGCGCCCAGCAGGCGGTGCTCCTGCGCGTGTGCGGTGTCGGTCATGGCTCTCCCAGGAAGGCGCACTCGGCCTCGAAGTCCGTCTCGTAGCCGTGGAGGGTGTCGTAGCGGTGGCTGGCACGGACCACGTAGTAGGTGTTGTCGAAGCGAGCGCTCATGCCGCGGAGCCTCACGTGGGTCCCCACGCGGAGCGCGGGGGTGCCCTCCGCGGTGGCGTCGATGCGGACGAAGCGCCGGGCGCGCGCATCGAAGGCGGCCCTGGCGATGGCGGTGGCCTCGTCGCTGGTGGACACGGGCAGCGAGCCGAGGTGCTCTGTCCGAGGGCCCAGCGTCTGCTGGAGCAGCTCCGCGCCGGTACGCCCCGCGCCCGGGCCGGGACGCGAGCCGGAGCTCTGGCCGGAGACCCTGGCGCCCTGGATGGCGTTCCACCCGGTGCAAGTGACCTGGGTGGCCTGATGCGCCAGGTCCGCCGTGACGCGCACCCGGCGAAGCTCCGAGTAGAGGGTCAGCTCCAGGGTGCCCCGGCGCACCGCGCTCCGTGCGGAGACGTGGAGCTCGTCACCCGTCACCTGCAGGTCCGCATCCCGTGTGGCCAGCAATCGTCGCACGAAGGCCAGGTCGCTTTCGTTCCACTGGACCTGGAGGCCCAGGGACTCGCGAAGGCCAGTGATGATGGGCGTCAGGCCCAGGTCCCGAGCGAGCTTCTCCGCCAGCTTGGCCAGCTTGAGGTCGCTGTGGACGTGCGTGCGCCGCGCGAGCCTTGCTTTCTGCAGCGCGTCCTCTGCGAGCACGACGAACTCCGGCGCGGAGTCGTGCGAGAACACGGCTTCGATTCCGGTGATGACGCCGCGAAAAATCTCCTGAGGGGCGCTCTCGGGACCGGTGTAGATGCCGATGGGTGCCCCGAGCCTGAGCAGTTGCTCGTCCTCGAAGACCTGCTCGGCCACGGTGTCGGCGTAGCGCGCGACTGCCTCGAAGCGCAGCTCGAGCGAGCACAGGCCGCCTTCGGCTTCCTCTAGTCGCATGCTGCTGACCAGACCAGTGACGCGTGCGTCGGCCTTGCCGAAGATGCGCACCGTGGGGCGGTGATGTTCTGGCTGTGACGTGGCGTCAGTCATGGAGAACGGGGAGTGGACTCAGTCTGCGAGGAGCCGGGCCTTGCGTTGCGTGATGAGCCGGATGGCGCGGGCAATCGATGTCGGATCCACGGGAGGCGGCGTGAGCGCTGGCTCCGCGGCCGGGCGTTGGCTCGCGTCTGGCGTGGAACCCGAGACGACGGACCCCTGGACCTCGTCGAAGACGATGGACATGGCTCAATCTCCCTCGAAGCGGAGGCGGCCCCGGGGGGGCAGGGTCGCGCCGAAGCGGGGCCTGGTGACCCGGGCGCGTCCTCCGAGCTCGAAGAGGCCGTCTCCGGTTGTTTCGTAGGTGTAGGTGTCCACGTGCCCGGTGGAGCGCACGGTCTCCAGTCGGACGGAGGTGCGTGGAGGGCTGCCACGCAGTCCCGCGAATGCGCCTGCTGTGGCGGAGAGGCCCGCGGAGGCCCGCGCGCCAGACCAGGCATTCGCGCTCCAGCCCGAGCCGGATGCCCCCGTGGTCGCGGGGAAGTTGGCTCCCGCGGAGAAGGAAGCGCCCGCGGAGAAGATGGGGCTCGATGCGGACGCACCCACGCCGAATGAGGCTGAGCCTCCCGCGACTGCCCCCGCGGTGAAGGTGGCGCTGCCTCCGAACGAGGCGCCGGCTGAAAAGGCGCCACCGGCGGAAACGCCCGCACCCGCTGAGAAGGCTCCGCCGGCCGAGAACCCACCACCCGCTGAGATGCCACCGGCGGCCGAGAATCCACCGCCAGCGGCGAACACGCCGCTCGCTCCGAACCCACCGCCAACGCCGAGCCCCGCCCCCGCGCTGAAC